>JBEBIF010000207.1:0-6499 GCA_040080515.1 Chitinophagaceae bacterium
TTGCATTGGTGCAGCAGCCACTTTCTTTCGGCATCACACCGGATGGCAATATCATCACCAGGAAAATAAGATTGCTGGGAGATGTGTTGAAACTACGCCGGCTGTTAAACGGTTTGCACCCTCACCTTATCATTGCAACTGAATATCCGTTTACCGCTGCTGCTATACTAGCCGGGGGGAGAAAAAAATCAAAAGTGATCTCGTGGGAACATCATCATTATTATGAACTGAAAAGAAATTCATTCTGGAACAATGTATTTCGCCTGACTTACCCCAGGCTGGATGCTATAGTATGCCTGAATGAAGATGAACAAAAGCTATTTGCCGCAATTAACCCTAAGTCTCTTGTTATTCCCAACTTCATTGAAACAACTGAAAAAAAGATACTGAAAAATAAAAGAATACTAACAGTTGCAAGATTAACGGCAGTAAAAGGCATTGATCATTTATTGCAAACTGCAAAAGAAGTTCTGAATACTAACCCCGACTGGCAATGGAAGATCATAGGCGATGGAGAGATGAAAGAAGCCGTTCTGGCATTTACCGAAAAAGAAAAGCTGATAAACAAACTCATCCTTCAGCAACCGGTTGACCATAACATAATTTCTGAATACCAGCAGGCATCCTTATATGTGATGACTTCACGAAATGAATGCTTCCCGATGACCTTACTGGAAGCACAATCAGCCGGTTTGCCCTGTATCGCATTTGATTGCGATAGCGGCCCCCGGCATATCATTACCGGAGAAAATGGAATATTAGTTGAAAAAGAAAATACTACTAAACTTGCCGAAGCAATTTCTTCCCTTATTAAGAATGTAGAGCAAAGAGACAAAATGAGTGTAAAAGCTATTGAAAATGTACAGCGGTTCTCTCCTGCTTTGGTTTATGCAAAATGGGAAGAAACCATATTTACCCTTTAGTAATTAGCCGCCCCGTCCAGTCTATGCGCTGCAACAACACATTGTTCTTAGCAGCGAAATACTCGTCGGTTGCTTTTCTTGCCCCCTGCCAGGCCCCATAATCATCTACTATCAATACCCCGTGCTGCGACAACAACGGGTACAAATGTTGCAGTTCATGTCTCGTGGATTCGTACCAGTCCGTATCTAACCGTAATAAAGAGATGTGTAGAGGAATGGTACCGGGGATCGTGTCTTCCACCTTTCCTTTTATGAACATAGTAAGCTCCACTGGGTATCCTGTTTTCTCCATATTCGCTTTCACTTCTTCAACAGGTGCATAACACATTTTATTGAGTGTATCGGTCACCCTGCTACGATCCCATTCTTCTTTCTCAGGTTGTCCGTCCATCTCACCGGGCTGCGTCATCCCTTCAAATGTATCATAGAGGTACAGTTTGCGGTTAATGATTCCTGCCTGCTTCAGTGTATAAGCTACCAGCATGGCGCTCCCTCCTTTCCATACACCACATTCCACCAGGTCGCCGGGGATATTATTCTTAATAATATACTGAACTGCCTGGTACAAGGCATAGCACCGTTCTATTTCCACCATGGTAAACGGCCTTACTTTTTCATATATGTCCAGGAATGTTTTGTCTGCTTCAATATCAAGCAAATTCACAAGGTGCATCCTTGACCTGCGGACAAGTTTTAGTCCGAACAGCCCCAGCGGGTAATTTATAAGTTGAGAAAGTTTCAAAGCAGGTGTTGAAACTCTAAAATACAATTAATACGGTAATCACAGAGTGCATAGTACTAAATAGACCCTTTTTGTGCAGGAGGCTTTTACAACTTCTTTATACAATACAATTGAAAATAGTCAATATCCCGTTTATGAAAATAAAGCAGGTTGTCGCCGGAAAAGCTGATGGCTTCTGTAAACCCGGTCACTTCCTCCACAAGGCGGGGCACATTAAAAGGCATTGTTTTATTATCTCTTGTGGCATAATAAAGCCGGGCAGTCATTCCTGCAGTGGCAGCAGGTAATCGTGTAAAAAAAAGAGTGAGTTCATCCGGTGAGATACCGGCTGCATACTCCAGTTCATTGGTATTGACAGACCGCAGTATGGTTTCGCTGTCTGCCTTTCGGTTAAATCCCGTTGCACTTTTTCCTGCAAGAATAATATCTGCCGTAAGCGGCTGCCCGGTTTGATTGAAATGGCCTTCTGAGAAATACATTGCTTGCCCGTCGGCGCTGATCTCCACATCAAAGTCTACCAGGCCGGGCTCCTGTTTTGAAATACCGGCAACCAATTCTGCCTGACTGATACTGCCGTTAGTAAAAAGCCCCCGGTATACAGTGGAATAATTCTGTGTGTAGGTCCGTGTGGAAATAAAATACAGGTTATTCGTGTTGTCCATACTGGCGACTCCATCAAGGAACAAAGAGTTCAATCCCTGTACTTCGCCTGAGAATTGAAACAGCGTGTCATTAATTCTTTCGGCATAGTAAATATTGGTATTAACAGAAGGGTCATTCAGGTCGTTAAAGAACAACCAGCGGCCATCCCGGGAAATGAACGGCTCCATCAGGTGACCGGTATAACCTTGTACAGTAACATGCTGCGGGGTGGTAAATGAGAGACGTTTGCTTTCCTTTACCAACTCCGTTTGCTTACCAGAGCAGGAAAACAAGAACAATACTACCAGGCCGGTTACATACCTCATGCTGGTATGACAAGCGAAAAGCTAACCAGGTTACACCCTATAAAAAAGAGGCTGTCTCAAAAGCCAAGGATTTCAACACAGAGTAACTGAGGATATGAGTTACACAGGGAACGTTTTTCGGTAAATCAATACTCTGTGTATCTCTGTTACTCCGTATCTCAGTGTTGAAAATACTTTTGAAACAGCCTCTCTAAATTTTATAGGAACGCCAAACTCTTAACGGAAGATCAATCGTCCAGTTTTAAAACTGCAAGGAATGCTTCTTGTGGGACTTCTACGTTTCCGATCTGGCGCATCCGCTTCTTACCTTCTTTCTGTTTTTCCAGCAGTTTACGTTTACGGCTGATATCACCTCCATAGCATTTTGCAGTCACGTCTTTCCGCATGGCAGAGATGGTTTCTCTTGCCAGTATCTTAGCACCAATAGCGGCTTGTATAGCGATCTGGAATTGCTGACGGGGAACCAGTTCTTTCAGTTTTTCGCAAAGTTTTCTGCCAAACTCCTGTCCTTTGCCACGATGTATCAGTGCACTCAGTGCATCCACCCTGTCGCCATTCAGCATGATGTCCATTCTTACAATATCTGCTTCCCGGAAACCAATAGGATGATAATCGAATGAGGCATATCCTCTTGTTTGTGATTTCAGTTTATCGTAGAAGTCAAATACGATCTCCGTCAATGGCATTTCAAATATCAATTCCACCCGGGTGGTGGTCAGGTAGCTCTGGTTCATCAGGATACCTCTTTTACCCAGGCAAAGTGTCATTATATTACCAATGTATTCCGGCTTGGTGATGATCTGTGCTTTGATGAATGGTTCATCAATATGGTCCGTCTTTACCGGGTCCGGAAATTCGGTTGGATTGTTTACAATTATTTTTTCTCCTTTGGTGGTATAAGCAATAAAGCTAACGTTAGGAACGGTAGTGATCACCGTTTGATTGAATTCCCTTTCCAGACGTTCCTGGATGATCTCCATGTGCAGCAAGCCAAGAAACCCGCAACGGAAACCAAAGCCCAACGCCTGTGAGGTTTCTAATTCGTAGGTGAGTGACGCATCGTTCAGTTGCAGTTTGTCCATACAATCCCGCAACTCTTCAAAATCTTCCGTATTCACTGGGAAGATACCTGCAAATACCATCGGCTTCACTTCCTGGAAACCTTTGATGATCTCTTGTGTAGGGTTAGCGGCCAGTGTAATGGTATCCCCCACTTTTACTTCTTTTGCGTTCTTGATACCGGTGATCAGGTAGCCCACATCACCACAGAGTACTTCTTTCTTCTCTGTCATTTTTAATTTCAGGATACCCACTTCATCTGCATCATACTCCTGATCGGTACTTACAAACTTTACTTTGTCTCCTTTCTTTATAGAACCATTCCGTACCCTGAAGTAAACGATGATACCGCGGAAGGAATTGAACATACTGTCGAATATCAATGCCTGTAAGGGTGCATCCGGTTTACCTACCGGTGCAGGTATGCGGTTTACAATAGCATCAAGAATGGCAGGTACTCCCACTCCCGTACGTCCGCTGGCATGAAGGATATCTTCTTTTTTACAACCGATCAGTTCGATGATCTGGTCTTCCACTTCTTCGATCATGGCGCCATCCATGTCTATCTTGTTAATGATAGGGATGATCTCGAGGTCATTATCTATAGCCAGGTACAAGTTGCTGATCGTTTGCGCTTGTATGCCCTGTGTGGCATCTACCAGCAGCAGGCAGCCTTCGCAGGCGGCGAGTGCCCGGCTTACTTCATAGCTAAAGTCAACGTGACCGGGAGTATCGATCAGGTTTAGAATGTATTCCTGACCGTCTGAGTGTTTGTAATTGATCTGGATAGCATGGCTTTTAATAGTAATGCCTTTTTCCCGTTCCAGGTCCATATCATCCAGCACCTGGTCCATCATATCACGGTCACTGATAGTGCCTGTACTTTGTAACAGTCTGTCTGCCAGGGTGGATTTACCGTGGTCGATATGGGCGATAATACAAAAATTGCGGATATTCTTCATGTGCTTAGTGCCTCTTTAGCTGCCAAAAAGGCAGCATTTTCAAGAGCCGCAAAGGTAGGCGTTTTAGGCGAGGAAATAGCGGTTAAACAGCTATTCAGGGCATTATTGACAATGCCTTAAAATGCAGTGCTACATTTTCGAACTATCCGCTAAAATCAATAGCTAACGGGAGTTACTATCCGGGGTATTTGAGCATCTTATCTCCTTCTGTCGTAACATATTTATCAGGGCCTTCCATATAGCTGACCTTTGCCTTAACAGCCCCACCGGCTGCCAATTCGAATTGTGCTTTTACTCTTGCTAGTCCGCCTTCAAAACTATTATTGCCTTTGTAGTCCATGGCCTCCATGATCTGTCCATTCAGTTTTACAAAAAGCTGATCATCCTGCCGGTAAAATTCAGCCATCGATTTATCGTTCATCTGGTACAAGCCTGCTATTTTTTTGAATGCAGCAGCATCCAGAATATATTCATCCTTCAATATAACATCAAACTTCACCAGTTTTTCATTTTTGCTGTCAGCTATTTCCAGTATCCGGTTCAGTGATCTTGGGTCACCGGCGCTTTCATCTTTTGCAAGATGCGCATCGCCTTTGAAATAAACTTGTGTCACCAGGTCCTGTTGTGCTGTACCGGAGATACGCATATGAATATGTGCCGGCCTTGTCATGTCGGGCCCTACATTATACGGAACGGGCAGAATGGTCCTGAAATGATATTTTCCATCTTTGCCGGTCCTGAATGCAGCCCGGTAGATATAATCATCAGATGTGTTATCATACGTACCATTTTCATCACAATGCCATATTTCCACCAGAGAATCTTTAAGTGGTGTTTTACCATCTTTTGCAAAAACGGTTCCGCTGAACCGGATCAGCTGGCCTTTTGTTCCCTGCTGTACCAGTTCGGTACGGAAGGGTGCACCGGGACGGTAGAAGGGCCCCAGGATATCCGTGGTGGTTGGGTCTTCTCCCACAAAGGAGTGACCATCCCATTTGATCTTTCCAAAAACGCCCACACTGATGGCAATGAGCGATGAACTGTAAATAAAATTTCTTCTTTTCATGTTTAATGGTTGGTTGGTGAATAAAACTCAGAGGGTGCGAATGTAACGGGCAGTTATCAGGGGATGAATTGTGATGCTTGTTGAAGTAAGTTAGGAAAATTGCGGAAAAGGGGTAAAAAAAATCTGCCTTCAGTCAGTTGTTAAAGCCTGGTGCAGATCAACCTGGAGCGTTTAGTAATGCAGTTGGGTTAAAAAATATACGCAAACCGAAAACCGCTTTACTGGAAAAATATTTTGCGCAACCAATTAGTTGCTTATATTTGCAACTGATAAGTTGCATAAAATTTAACCAAATATGAGACGTGATGTTTTCCAGGCTATAGCTGACCCCACCCGAAGAGCTATTTTATTGCTCATCGCAGGACAAGCCATGACCCCCAACTTTCTTGCTGAGCATTTTGACAGCACCCGGCAGGCGGTATCAAAGCACATTAAAATACTAACCGAATGCCAGTTAGTAAAACAGGAACAAACCGGCCGGGAGATCTATTATCACCTCAACCCCAAAAAAATGAAAGAAGTCGCAGATTGGCTGGAACCCTTTCGACAGCTATGGGAAAACCGCTTCAACCAATTAGATAACGTTTTAAAAAAATTGAAAACGAAAAAATCATGACTAACAAAACAACTATCACTGCTGAACCGGGCAGGCAGGAGTTTTTCATCACCCGGGAATTTGATGCACCAAAGGAATTGGTTTTTACTGCCTTCACCGATCCTGAACTGCTGGTGCAATGGTTTATGCCCAAACAATTAAACCTGCAGGCCTGTCTCTTATA
>JBEBIF010000208.1:0-6498 GCA_040080515.1 Chitinophagaceae bacterium
CTTTTTCATTGATCGCTTTAACGCTGAAAGTATAGCTACCCGCCGCCAGGTTATGATATGTTACACTGCGGCGCAAACCAGCATTTATCCAGTTAGTATCCAATCCCTCCATCCTGTAATAATAATGTAAACCTCCCGGGGCCGCCTGGTCAATAGCCGTATATTCAAAATTCAAAGAATTATTAAACCAGGGAAGAGAAAGCGGAGGCCCGTTATTCTCCTTACTGAGAATATTGTTGTTAGCAGTTCTGTCATTCCCTTTTAAAAAATCAATACCCGTTATATATATTTTTGGTGGCAATGCAGACAGAAAAAGTTCACCCGGCATGAATGAAGCTATTCCCAATGATGTGCCAGTCCACACCAACCCATTTTTATCCTGGTATAATTTCATGCTGTAATAAGCCGGTTTAATAAACCCATCCGCCTCTGTAAAATTCACCAGCATGTTCTTATACTTTCCGTTCCTTCCAATGAAGGTCAACCCCTTTATACTGCCTGCCCATACATTATCTTCCTTATCGATCAGCAGGTCGAGGAACTGGAGGGTATTCAACCCGTCTTTTTCCGTGTAGTGTTTTACGATCTGCAGTTTGCCTTTTTCATCGAAGCGGCAGGAGAAAACACCTTCCCCTGAAGAAGCTATCCATACAGACCGGTCATTTGCCATCCTGATATCTCTTACGGGGATATTTTTATTGAATAATGAAAAATGGACAAGTGAATCATTTTGTAAAAAACGGATACCCTCTTCTCCGGCTATCCAGACAGTTCCACCCGGAGCTTCAATACCGCCATAGAATTTTCCATGTTGTGTAACCATGGGAGGTGAAACATAAGGAACAAAAGATATGTTGTCCTTTGCATCAATAATTATTTCTGTCATCCCCTGATCACCGATTGCATATAATTTCCCATTTCTTGTTTGCAGGAATGAATAAAAAGAATTGTCATGCAGTTTATTGGCTTCGCTGGTAAATCTTGTGGTGATCCCTTTCCTGTACACGGCGATTCCCTGGTAACCGGTGCCGATCCATAGCCAACCCCGCTGATCTTCATACATGGCTTTGATCTCTGCATACTTTACGGGCCGATGATCTCCCGTCAGAAATCCCTTTATACTTTCGCCATTGAATTCATAAATACTTCCATGATTTACACCTATTAAAAAATTTCCCTGCTGCAATTCACAAAAAGAAAAACTTTCCTGCACATCATTATACTCATTTTCGCTGTACAAATGAAAAACCGAGGGCTTGACCTTGATAAGGCCGCTGTGCGATCCCAGCCATAAAATATTATTCTCCTTAATCACGGAACTCAGCCATTGTGCACCGGCCTCCCAAAAAACTATCGTTTCAGAAATAAATTCTTCATCGGGATGAAAACAAACCAGGCCTAATGAACCGACATACCAATAGCCTTCTGACCGGGGTTTCCTTGCCGGCTGGTAGAGATCTTTAAAATAATAAAGGGTGTGCTTGCCATCTTCCATTTTATGAAGACCCGTTACCGAAGTATTATAAAACACTTTTGACCTGCTTACAGGAAAAAAATATTCGATCACATCACGTTCATTACTAGTATAGATCAGTTCGGCCTGGCCGGATATGATCCTGAAAAGCTGGTACTGCTGGGAAAAGTAAATAGTTCCGTCCGGTGCTTTTTTTATTTGTTCACAGCGGGACCCATACAAGCGGGCATATTTTTCACTCCAACCGGGTAAAACAAAATCTTGAAGCTGTAGTTTTTTAGTTCCTGTTGTATCTATACCGGCAGCATTTATAAATACCGGCCCGCTATCTGTCGCCAGCCAGAGATCTCCATTTGCTTCTGCAACAATGCCATTCACACTGATCTGCTTATTTGATACTGCGCTGACCCTGGCAAGCCGGTTCTGCGAATAACAATACAGCCCCGAACTGGCGCCGATCCATAATTTACCTGCTGTGTCATTGATGATCGCATTTACGACGCCGATAAGATGATCATCTGCCGAATAAGTGAAATTGGTAAATGTATAGCCATCATAGCGGCTAAGTCCTGCCATTGTACCAGTCCACAAAAAACCTTTTTTGTCGGTTGCCAGCGAAATAATTTCCGATGAAGACAAGCCATCCGATGCAGTATAATTGGTGAAAATATAACCGGGCGGATGAGTATTAGTTTTTTGGGCCGTTGCATTAAAGGTCAGGATCCATAGTAATAATAAAAATGAAACGGTGTTTTTTATTGTGGTGGCTTTTTGCAAACATTCTGTCATTAGTTATTTAAAAATACAAAAGAATATCCTATACTTTGCGCCTGCGACCATTGAAAGGTTCCTGTAAATAATACAAGGAAGGCTAACTATTCATTGTTTATATGCTTAGTACACCGTTTATTCCCTGGCCTGTTTCAGCCCGTCTATCTCTTTTTTCAGTTGCAGGATAACCCTGTTCATTTCGGTTATTTCCTTTTTTAATGCATTTGTTGTTTGCTCAAGCTGCTGTTGCTGTACAGCGGTTCTTTTTTCCAAAGCCTGTATGGCTATAAGACTAATCCCGGCAAAATCGGCTGAATTAATAGTAGTATCATTGCCAATGCTGCCGTATTTATCTTTTCCAAAAGCAGCATGAAAATCCTGCGCCATGGGACCATAGTGGCGGAATGTTTTTGGATCCTGTTTTTTATAGTTCCAACTGGTAAGATGGAAGCCAGCAATCTTCTGTAAAAAATCTTCGCCATTTACTTCAGCAAAATTTTCTTTACTGTTTACATCACTGCCGGTTGTCCAGGCATTGTCGCCAGCAAATAAAGTGCAGCCTGTGGATAAATTGGCGCTGGTAAATAACCTGTACCCGCCGGCAAATCTTGCCCGGAAATTATTTGTGTTAGCAGCATATAATATAGTAGTAGTAGAATTATCGCCGATTACAAATGAGCCAGAATGGCCATTAGTGGAAACATAGTTACCCATGGCCGTTGACTGAACTCCGCTGGCAATTGTAGTATAGCCCATGGCCATTGAGTGAAGCCCGCTTGCTGTTGTACCGTACCCCATGGCGGTTGAATAAACGCCACTTGCGGTGGTGCTGGAACCCATGGCAATTGAAGTATTTCCACTGGCGATGGTAAAAGAGCCCATTGCGGTTGAATTGTCTCCACTAGCGGAAGTGTTGAGCCCCATGGCAACAGAATTATTACCATTGGCTGTCGTGCCAGAACCCATTGCGGTTGATTTGTTTCCGCTGGCAATTGTAGTTGCTCCCATGGCGGTTGAATTATCTCCACTGGCTGTTGTATTATTACCCATTGCGGTTGAATACTGGCCACTGGCAGTTGTATAATTACCAATAGCAGTAGAAGAAATTCCACTGGCGGTAGTAGCATAGCCCATGCCAGTAGCATAACTGGCACTGGCCCTTGTGAAATAACCCATAGCGGTCGCATTGACTCCACTGGCTCTTGTAAAAGAGCCGAGGGCTGTTCCATTGGTTGATAACACGTCTGCGTTATAACCTGCGGCAAATGCACCATTGGTACTGTTGAAATAAAGTGCCGGACCTGCTGCATGAATTTTTTTATACTTTTCTGAATTAAATAAACGGGTGGCTAAAAAATTAAAACCTTTGCCATTTGTTCCATCTCCATTTGACCGGAAAATGAAGTAAACAATTGCACCGTCATAAGCTCCAACTATAAAGTCGGTAGGATTTACTGTTGTATTGGCAAAACAATAAGCATAATTGGTACGGCAGGCAGGAAAAACATCATAAGCTATCCATAATGTATCGCCCGTGCCCAGGCCAAAATCAGCTGCTACTGAACTTACCTTTATACCAACCTGTTTATATGCAAGAGAAGCGGAAATATTTCCCTGCATATTATTATTATAATTAGCAGTACCACCGGGATCATAGATCCTGAAAACACTGTCAACCCCCGGAATGGTTTGTAGAGTAGCCGTATTGGTCATCGTATAGGTTTGTGCAGGGGTGGGAGTAGCATTGCTGTGGTTTAATTTCCCCTGTATTAATAAATTTCCCGCAGCCTGAAGGGTTGCCTGCGGTGCAATAAAGCCAGGGTTGGTATTGATATGTACATAAGGATAGTAAGTATATACTATACTATCCTGGACTCTGTACCAGAGGCTATCCATGCCCGGGCCCGGGGCAGCAGTTGCATTTACCTCACCAGGCCCGGCTTTTTGCCATTGGCTGCCATCAAAGTACCAGGGCATATTATCATTGTTATTAAAAATAAATAATCCTTTGACAGGTTTTTTTACGGATGATGTATCACTTACTCTTGGGAGAAGTAGTCCTTTGTTGCTACTGTTTATTTCAAGCGCAGCGCTGCTGTCAGGAGTATTTGTCCCTATGCCAACCGATTGTGCATGGAGACATTGATGTACTATTATCAGGAGCAACAGTAGTAATGGCCGTTTCATAAATGAGGCTTTATTTTCTCTTTAATAATTCAACTTCCTTTTGCATTGCTGCAGGAAGGCCGGTTTTTCATACTTAAAATTTATTACCGTTTAATGACCTGCATTGTTTTGAAGTGATCATTTTGAGAAGAAATAAAATAATTTCCTGCCGGGATAAATTGCAGGTCCCAATTTAAACGGTTGCTCCCTTTTGTTACAGTAAATTGTTTAGTCCCGATGGTCTTCCCGTCTGCGCTGTGCAGGGTCAATGAAATAGTTTCATTTTTTACTGCGACGATATGAAGCTGCAGTACATCAGCAACAGGATTTGGAAACGCCGTAATTGAAAGAGCATTGATAGTTGCAATTACTCTAATTACCAGTGAATAAGTAAATCGGCTATCTATATCTCTCATTTTAAGCCGGTAATAATTATTGCCATCAACGGGCATCTTATGCAGGTAACTATAGTGCCGGTCCTGTGTACTATTGCCTGCTGCCTGTAATAAACCTATTGTAGTAAAATGCAGCCCGTCATCACTCCATTCCACTTCAAAATCTTTTGTATTTATTTCTCCCGCAGTTTTCCAGCGTAGCTGTACTTCTTCTTTATTAATTATGTTCCCCGTAAAATTTATTAAGGTTAATGGTAATACGCCGCTGATAGTTTGTACTCCCGCTACATCCGTTTGATTATTGGTAATTGGTGGTGTTGTGGTAAAACCAAAACTTACAGGGTCCGTTAACCCATTTATCTTAACTGTATTTCCACTGGTTGCTGATGAACTGGTATTAACTACTATAATAAAATATCCGGAACCGCCGGCTGCAATAGTCTGAGTGCCTGCAATAGTGAAAGTGGTATTATAGGTATGTGGTGCTGCAAAAGTGGCGGGAATATTAGCTGCCAGGAAAAATGCCCCGGAAAGAGTGGGAGCCGTTGCATTAAAATACACATGGTAAACTGTCAGGTCATTATTATCATGGATGCCGCTTAAGGTGAACTGGATGCTGTTAACCGTAACGGGTAAAGAAGTAACATCCATTCTTACTGCATAAACGATATTATTGGTTGTGCCCTGTATTATGTTTGATGCTGCAAGCGGTGAAGTGGTCAGGGTAACACCGGCAGCCAATATGGTTTGTGCACCTGCTGCATCAGTCTGATTATTAGTAATGGTGGGTGAAGTGGTATATCCAAAACTTACCGGGTCTGTAAGGCCATTTATTTTAACGGTATTGCCACTGGTTGCTGCCGCATCGGTATTAACTACTATAATAAAATATCCGGAACCGCCGGCCGCAATAGTCTGAGTGCCTGCAATAGTGAAAGTGGTGCTGTAAGTATGCGGCGCTGCAAATGTGGCAGGAATATTAGCTGCCAGGAAAGATGCCCCGGACAAAGTCGGAGCCGTTGGATTAAAATATACATGGAAAACTGTCAGGTCATTATTATCATGGGTGCCACCTAAGTTGAACTGGATGCTGTTAACTGTAACGGGTAAAGAAGCCACATCCATTCTTACTGCATAAACGATATTATTGGTTGTGCCCTGTGCAATGTTCGATGCTGCAAGGGGTGAAGTGGTCAGGGTAACACCGGCAGCCAGTATGGTTTGTGTACCTGCTGCATCTGTTTGATTATTGATGATAGTGGGTGAAGTAGTATAACCAAAACTTACAGGGTCTGTCAGACCATTTATTTTAACGGTATTGCCACTGGTTGCTGATGAACTGGTATTAACTACTATAATAAAGTATCCGGAACCGCCGGCTGCAATAGTTTGGCCAGCAAAAGTGGCATTGTAAGTATGCGGTGCGGCAAAAGTCGCGGGAATATTAGCGAACAGGAAAAATGCCCCGGACAAAGTCGGGGCCGTCGCATTAAAATACACATGGCAAACTGTCAGGTCATTATTATCATGGGTGCCACCTAAGTTGAACTGGATGCTGTTAACCGTAACGGGCAACGAAGCCACATCCATTCTTACTGCATACACAATATTATTGGTTGAGCCCTGTGTTATGTTCGCTGCTGCAAGGGGTGAAGTGGTCAGGGTAACACCGGCAGCCAGTATGGTTTGTAC
>JBEBIF010000703.1:0-1338 GCA_040080515.1 Chitinophagaceae bacterium
GCAGGCAAAAGGGCAACGAGGTGCATATTCCGGTAAAGCAACTGATGGGTTTCCGGAACCGGGCATTGATCTATGAGATCATTTCACCCTTTGGCTTTTTGGAAAAGCAGGTGGAGGAAGTGGTAAAACTGGCAGCCAGTGAATCCGGTAAATACATTCTTTCACCCGAAGGCCATTATCGTATCATCCGGCACCGGCATTGGTTCATCATCAGCCCGGTACAGGCACTGAAAGCAGCAACCATTATTATTGAAGAAGAGGACAAAGAAGTATTCTTCTTTTTGGGCAAACTCGGAATTGAAAGAACATCCGACATCCGGCCTGCTGCCTTAAACAACGAAGCGTCACTTGATGCAAGGAAGATCCAGTTTCCCTTATTGCTGCGCAGATGGAAGACGGGTGATTATTTCTACCCATTGGGCATGACCAAAAAGAAAAAGATAAGCCGTTTCCTGATGGATAAAAAACTATCGCTGACAGAGAAGGAAAACATTTGGGTTATTGAAAGCGCCCAACGTATCATTTGGGTGGTAGGGCACCGGATTGATGAACGGTTTAAAGTGACGGATACCACCACGAAAGTGCTCCGTCTTACTATGCAAACCCTTTGACCCTCAGGTATAACTTTACACCGTCAATAAATTCCTGGATCGCATTATAATTGGCAACAAATTTTCCCACCACAATAATAAATGCGATTCCGAAAATAGCTCCCCATATATGTGCAGAGTGATTGATATTGCCACCGCCCTGTCTTTCCATCCAGGCAGAGATCAGTAAATATAATGGTGCATAAATAAACCCGGGGATGATCGGTGGTATAAAAAAGAAACCAACTTCCACATAGGGGGCGATCATCAGGCCGGCAAACACTACGGCACTCACGGCGCCGGATGCCCCAAGGCTGCGGTAATGATAATCGTTCTTATGTTTTCCAAAAGTGGGAAGCAAGGATACGAATAAGGCCAGTACATAGAGCAGCAGGTAAAACAATTTTCCTTTATCCTCAAAGATGTCCACAAACTTTTCTTCTACAAACTCACCAAAGAAGTATAACGAAAGCATGTTAAATATCAGGTGGCCATAGTCCGCATGTATGAGCCCGCAGGTAAAAAAGCGGTACCACTGTTTCCGTTGAGTAATGGCAGGTGGATAAAAGATCAGGTCATCAATGATCTTCTGGCTGCTGAAGGCACTGATAGAAATGACGCTGGTAACGATGATTATGATCAGTGTAATGGACAAATTCATAGTACTGTTGAGTATAAGAGGTAAATCTAAAATCTAAATGCTGAAATTTAAAATTTACTTATGATGATATTTTTCATTCTTTAAAAT
>JBEBIF010000209.1:0-6448 GCA_040080515.1 Chitinophagaceae bacterium
GGATCGTACTGGTCAGCCTGATCATCCAGGTACTTTTTATCATCTACTTTTTTTTCAAGGTGACGGCACATATGCCGGATGGTAACAGGACCCGCATCAAACTATTGGTGATACTGCTGGTGCTGACAGCATTGATCATTACCTATTTAATACGGTGGAGAAAAAATGATCTTGTCCGCAGCATCGTTACCAAAGTCTTTCGTTTTATACTGTACGCTCATGCTGCGACGCTGCTTTATATTTTTTTACTGAAATGGGTGAACCCGCCTTTCACCCTTACACAACTCAGCAGCTGGATAACGGGGCATGGATTGAAAAGGGATTATATCAGTTATAGTAACATCTCCTATAATGCGAAGCTGGCAGTTATTGCAGCAGAGGATCAAACCTTTCCCGATCATAACGGGTTCGATTGGAATGCCATAAAAAAAAGCCTTAATCCCTCTGCTAAAAAGAGGAACAAAAAGAAAAAAATGCCACCCGGCGCCGGTGCCAGCACCATCAGTCAGCAGGTGGCCAAGAATGTTTTTTTATGGCAGGGCAAAAGCCATTTCAGAAAAGGACTGGAAGCCTATTTTACTTTTATGATAGAAACGGTATGGGGAAAGAAAAGAATCCTGGACGTCTATCTTAATTGTATTGAAATGGGCGACGGTATTTTTGGTATTGAAGCCGCCGCACAAACGTACTTTAATAAACCTGCTTCGAATTTAACCCGCCAGGAAGCAGCACAGATAGCTGCCTGCTTTCCCAATCCCAAAAGGTTTACAGTAAAACCACTTTCTTCATTTGTGTCTGCAAAATCCGGATGGATAACCGGGCAGATGAATAATATAGAAGAAGATGAAGATATACAGGAGCTGATCCTGCTTTCAAAAAATCAAAAATAACAGGCATCATAAAAGAACCTGGTCAACAGCTGTAATTGCTTTTGCCAACCGTTCATCATACCCACCGGAAATATCTATCCAGGGAATTTGTTGATTGATCATAATGTCTTTATAGATATAGTACAGCTTTTTGCGGGTGTGCAGATCCGGATATTCCCGCAGTTCATCCGCAACCCAGGGCAGGTCGGTATTGCAAAGCAGGTACAGGTCGTATTGCCGGGTAAGGATCTGATCAAGAATAAACCGGTGACATTTATTAAAAACAAACTCGCACCACACTTTCATTACATACATATCCGTATCAATGAACAATGGTAAATGGCCGCCCGCCTCCAGCATCGGTAATGAATTAACCTCCAGTTGTGCGGTGTACTCATCTTCCAATGCCAATTGGCCTCTGGCAATGGTAAGCAGATCTTCAAATTCATAATTGGTACCGTTGGTCAGCAGGTATTCCCTTGCAAACTCAGGGCACCAGGTGGTTTCATAATGCAATTGTTCACACAGGGTGCTTTTACCGGTGCTTTCGGGGCCTATGACGACAATTTTTTTAAGCATGTTGTTGTGCGGCTCTTTTTTTCCATTCCACTAAACCAAAGACAGCCATTATTAATAAAACTACATAATACACACTGGTAAACACCAATCCCTTTACAAAATACAATGGAATGGACGAAATGTTCGTGGCTATCCACCAGTACCAGCTTTCCACTTTTTTGCGGGTCATCAGCCACATTCCGGTAAAGGCCGTGGCAGAGGCAAATGCATCAGCCCATGGAATAGCGCCTTCAAAGAAATTATCTTTAAGATAGACCAATGAAAAATAGATGGTAACATAAAAGAAAAGAAAGAACAGTGCCTGGTACAGCCACATTTGTTTATTACTAAAACTAATATGCAGTATCGCTTCCTGCCGGGTATCTTTTTTCAACCACACATACCAGCCATATAAACTCATTACTGTATAATAAAAATTCACACTGGCCTCACCGGGCAAATGGTATTTAAAACTCAGGTAGATATAAACTACGGTATTGATGAGCCCCACCGGGTAGACCAATATATTTTCCTTCCGACTGAACCATACACTGGCAATACCGGCAAACACGGCGATATATTCCAGCAGACTGGTGTGCTGCATCCCTTCAATGAACCGTTGGTATATTTCGTGTAAAAACAAACCGGTATTTTGTCAAAAGTAAATCAGTTAAAATTGCTGTTGCGGTACTTTTTCCAGCTCCTTAAATACTTTATTCCTTTTGATGTTTGAAATCTTGTAGGTATTTGCTGCCATTGACCACCGCCTGACTTCCACACCAGGAAGTGAAGATGCGGAACAAAGGCGTATCCTGTTTTACCGCTAATGGCAATCACCTGTCCCTTTAGTACAGTGTCGCCCACATTTACCAATGCGCCATCGTGCTGTATATGCCAATAGCCGGCCCTTGATCCATCCGGATGTTGTATGATGATATTGTTGCCATGAGAACGGTATTTTCTGTTCAGCCCTCCCATTGTACCGTCTTCTTTTACCCGTACCACCACTCCTTCCCGGGCTGCCAATACATTCGTTCCCTTCTTCATATTAAAATCAAGCGCTGCTCTTTCCTTATGAGTAAAGCGGCTGAAATAACCCTGTATCACCCGGAAGGCTTTGCCCCCTTCATAAGGCAGTGCATACACATAGCTGGTATCATCTTTAATGATCCCCTTTTGTAATTGCTTCACCTCTTTACGCAACGGGTTTTTACTGACGGAACAGCTGGCCAAAAACAGCAGGGAGAAAAAAATGGAGTATTTCACAGCGGTAAAAGTAAGTTCATCCTTAAAATTTCCAGCTTCATAAATAATTAATTTTTCAGGCGGTAAAAAGAAGGTAGCTTTTGTGTCCAAATTTTTAAACTAAAATTTATTGTTATGACAACACAGGAAGTGGCCGATCGCTTTAACGAACTGGCTCAAACAGGACAATGGGACAAGGTACAGGCAGAACTCTATGCTGACAATGCTGTGAGTATTGAACCCGCACATGCTGCTGCCATGGGCATGGGAAATGCAGAAGGACTGGATGCTATCAGGAAAAAAGGGGAAGCCTTTGGCCAGATGGTGGAAGAAATGCATGGAGGCTATTCCACACCTCCGGTTGTGGGAGGTAATTTCTTCAGCGTAGCAATGGGCATGGATGTGACCATGAAGGGCGCCGGAAGAATGAAGATGGACGAGATTGCCGTGTATGAAGTAAAAGACGGAAAGATCGTTAAAGAGCAATTTTTCTTTTAACAATGAACAAAGGGTTAGTAAGTCCTGCCGGGTTTGCGGCAGGACTTTTTTATTTTTAGGGCTTCATACCTTATAGTAATGCACAAAAAGATATTGCTGCTCGGCAGCGGCGAATTGGGGAAAGAACTGGTGATCGCTTTAAAAAGATTGGGACAAACAGTGATAGCCGTGGATAGCTATCCCGGTGCACCAGCCATGCAGGTGGCTGATGGGTTTGAAGTGATCGATATGCTGAATGGCGAACAACTGGATGCGATTGTTGCTAAACACCAGCCTGACCTGGTAGTACCGGAAATAGAAGCAATCCGGACAGAACGTTTTTACGAATACGAAAAACAAAACATCCAGGTGGTACCCAGCGCCAAAGCGGCCAACTTTACCATGAACAGGAAGCTGATCAGGGACCTGGCCAGCAAAGAACTGGGATTGAAAACGGCCAACTACTTTTATGCCACTACGTTTGAAGAATTTACAAAAGCAGTAGCAGCAATTGGTTTGCCCTGCGTGGTAAAACCGCTAATGTCATCATCCGGAAAAGGACAAAGTGTGTTGAAGAATGAAGTGGACCAGCAAAACGTTTGGGACTATGCCATCAATAATTCAAGAGGCGACATCAAAGAAGTGATCATTGAGGAATTCATTTCTTTTCATACAGAAATAACCCTGCTTACAGTAACACAGAAAAGCGGGAAGACGCTATTTTGCCCACCCATTGGTCACCGGCAGGAAAGAGGCGACTACCAGGAAAGCTGGCAACCAGTGGCCATCAGTGAAAAAGATTATAGGGATGCCTGTGCTATGGCAGATAAAGTAACAGCAGCGCTAACCGGCGCAGGGCTCTGGGGGGTGGAATTTTTCTTAACCGAAAAAGGAGTTTACTTCTCCGAACTAAGTCCGCGGCCACATGATACGGGTATGGTAACATTAGCTGGTACACAAAACTTATCCGAGTTTGAATTACATGCAAGAACAATTTTGGGGTTGCCCATTCCTGAAATAAAACTGGAAAGGGCCGGGGCCAGCGCAGTAGTACTGGCAAACAATACAGCAGATCATTTTACAATAACCGGAGTGGAGAAAGCTATGGAACAACCCAATACGGATGTCCGCATTTTTGGAAAGCCAACTACAAGACCTTATCGCCGCATGGCTGTAGCATTGGTGTATGATGATATAGCTGGCAATATGAATAAGCTAAGAAGAAAAGCGAAGTATGCAGCCGATAGTATTATTATTCAATAATTTTTAAAACATATCACCTACCCCTCACACATCTTCTTCAGGTTATCTAATCCCGTGGTAAACTGGTGGCTCAGGTTTTTGGTGATCATCGGTCCCATCAGGCGGGCCATTGGCCAGGGCAGTTCGCCGCTGTTTTGCCAGGTCACTTTGGTTTCGCCATCACCCCAGGGCTCAAAAAGCCAGTTGTCTTTTGCCTTTGCTTTCCAGGGTTTTAAAAATTCCAGGTCGAAGTGAATATGTTTATCATCTGTATTGTTAATGGTAAGACTGCCCACTCCTACTTTTTTTCCCACCCATGCATATTTATGTCCGGGTGTGCCTGCTGATCCCGTGACAGTGTTGGTGGCAGTAGGGTCAGCCTGCTGCCAGGGATTCCATTTGCTGTAATGATTAAGGTCGGCCACCCTTCCCATTACATCGGCTTTGGGTTTTTTGATGACGATCGTTTTTTCCACATTATATGCCTTGGGCATGATAAAAGCGATTAACAAAAGGGTAATAATGAGCCCGAGTAAAATGTAAACGATGACCATAACAGTAAAAATTTGGACTGTTAAGATAACTATTAATAACGGGTAACAAAAACCTTCTGTCAATTAATGGAATGTTCGGTAAAATTTTCCCGGCCGCAGGTAGATGACACCCTTTTGGGTATAGAACCGGGTGGGCAGTTGTTTATAATTACCAGCCGCATCATATCCCTGCACTTCAAAATGTAAATGTGCAAAGGCCGAATAACCGGTATTGCCACTAAGACCTATCAATTGCCCGGTCGTAACCGAATCACCAACACTTACCAGCACCCCATCTTTTTGAAAATGCCAGTAATTGGCTATCGAGCCATCCACATGCCGGATAAAAATATAATTACCATCCGACAAGTTTTCTGGTTTTAATCCGCCTTTATCAGAGTCTTCCCGTACTGCAGTGACCACACCGCTTCTGGCTGCACAAATCCGGGTTCCTTTTTTTACTTTAAAATCAAGGGCCCGTTCGCCCTTATGGCTGAACATACTTTCATATGCTTGTATCAAAAACACTTTCTTTTTATGTTCAAAAGGCAATGTGTAGATATAACTGCTGTCTGTTTTATTCTTTCCATTCTTCAGGTCCTGGATGGAATACGGTTCCTGCGCAAAGGCAACACAAGGAACCAGCAGAAACAAGATCAATAGCTTTATCATTTTCTTTCGTGTTAATTCGTGTGTTTTCGTGGCCTGAAAATATCCATTGCCCAGACCCGCAGTGATCTTTGAGTAATACAATTTGTATTTAATTGTATTACTTAGTGTCATTCGTGGAATTAGTGGCCAAACCATTCTTTACCTTAATGATCTGCGCTGCAATACTTACTGCAATCTCCTCTGGCGTCTGGCTGTTGATTGCAAGACCAATGGGTGTATGAATCCGTTGCAACATATCATCTGCAATACCTTGCTTTCTGTAATCAGCAAAAAGCGTTTCCATTTTCTTTTTACTGCCCAGCACACCTATGTATTTGAATTCTTTTTCCAATAAAGCCTTTATGGCCAGATCATCTGTACGATACCCAAAGGTCATTATTACTACGTAGTGGTTGGCGCTGGAAGGTATCAGCCGCTTCAGTGCCGAATAATCATCCACGATGTGCTTTTCATGCGCCGGGTCATTTTCCAATAATGTTTTCAAATCCTTCCTGTCATCATAAACGCTGATATAAAAATCCATTGGCTGCATCAAACGGGATAAGGCCAACGAACAATGTCCGCCGCCAATAATAAAAAGTTTGTTCTTATAACCGGTCTTTTCTTTATACTGCCAGTTGACTTCCGATTCAAACCGAAGGTCAAAATCCTTTTCCGGAATTGTTTCTTCAAATACAAGCCCGCCGGGAGAGAGCACAAGCGTCCCGTTTTTATTTTCTTCTAATGAATGAATTAACTGGCCGATTGCAGCCGCTTCTTCAATTTTTACCGGGTAAAGCCAAACCGTTTGTTCTCCCGAGCAGATCATCCCGCTTTGATTGATAGCCGCAGACTTATCATGCACCTGTTTCC
>JBEBIF010000210.1:0-6413 GCA_040080515.1 Chitinophagaceae bacterium
TGCACCCGTATCTCATTTTTATAAATATTGATGTACTTAATTGCACTGCTGCCGATGGGTATCAGCCGTTCCTTATCACCTTTACCCACCACCCGGATAAAGCCCACATCAAGATAAAGCTGTGATATCCTCAGGTTCACCACTTCACTTACCCGCAGTCCGCAACTGTACATCGTTTCCAGGATGGCTTTATTACGTCCGCCTTCAGCTTTGCTCAGATCTATTTGTGCGATCATGGATTCAATTTCTTCAAAACTCAGCGTATCGGGCAAAGTTCGTTTCAGTTTCGGTGCATCCAGTAACGTAGTAGGATCTGTTTTGGAAATATCTTCCAGCAAACAGTATTTGTAAAATGCTTTAATACCGGAAATGATCCGTGCTTGTGAGGTGGAAGACATACCCAGTTCGGTGATCCATTTCAGGAATTGCTGCAGCTCTTTCAGTTGCAGACCGGAGGGATTCTCCTGTATTGATTTTTCTTCCAGGAAATGAGTGAGCAGTTCCAGGTCCCGCCCATAGGCTTGTACCGAATTATCGGACAACGATTTTTCTAATTGTAAATAAGCTTTGAATCCTTTTTTATAAGGCTCCCACATTGGATAGTTGATAGGTTGGCAGGTTAATAAGTTAACCTGTCAATTTGAATTTTACTGTAAAGTGATTTTTTTCTCCAGCTCCGTCCATTTCTTATCAATCAGCACTTTCACCCAAACCCGGTCATTTGTTACGTTTACAGAATCAATATGATCATGAAGTGCATCGTAGTTGATCTCCAGTTTCTGGCCAAAGGTCATCATCGCTGTTTTGCCGGTATTCATGTCTTCTATATAAATATTACCCCGGTCGGTATTTACCAGCAGGTTGTCAGCAATGGAGAATTTAGGGTCAAAGCCATTGATACCGCTGCTCTTCAAACTGAAGTTTTGTTTTTTATCATAAGGCAATTTTATCTGGAAGCCACGGCCGGTAGCACAATCATTAAATAGTATATAAGCCACAGCTGTATCACGGAAGAAGCACCGTATCACATCTTTATTGATATTCACAGAGGCATTCAGCAGGTAGGTAAAACCAGTTTTGCGGTTGGTGCCCATTCCTTTGTAGGTCCAGATGATGCTGTCAGGCAGGCAGTCTTTTGGAGTGATGAAAACCGAAGGCCGGAGTGCATGGTCGCCGGTAAACTTCAATGTGTCTTTCAGGCATACCGTATCACAAAAGGAGGTGGAAGTATCACCAGAAGATGACTTACAGGAATATAAAGATGCGGCCAGCAAGGCAGCGGCTACGACAATCAGAAGTCTCATGTTGTATGATTTGTTGTGCAACAAAAATAACTATTGAACAGCTCTGGTACTAAAATTCTTTTTCCCGGGCAACAGGATACAATCGAATCATTATCTTCGGCCCCATGAACAAAATGCAACCAGTTAATCTCCGTTCCTTCAAAGCAAAGGTCCGTCATGAAAAGACCGGCATGCGCCGCTTTCTTTCCAAACTGGAAAGAGAAGCTCCCCGCGGATTAGATAAAAGGATAGCCTCCCTGGAAAAAGAAGTGTGGCAGGAAATTGATTGCCTGACCTGTGCCAATTGCTGCAAAACAATGACACCCACCTTTACCAAGCAGGACCTTAAAAGAATATCCGCACATTTCAAAATGACTGTTCCTGAATTTCAAAAGAAGTGGCTGCGCAAAGAAAGAGGTGGCGATCAGGACTGGCTGAATAAAACGGAGCCCTGCCAGTTCTTAAATTTAAAGGATAATAAATGCAGTATCTATGAGGTTCGCCCGGCTGATTGTGCCGGCTTTCCGCATTTATCTAAAAAATTTAAAGACTTTGTTCATGTGCATAAACAAAATGTGGAATATTGTCCTGCTACGCACCGGCTGGTACAGAAGATGATGGCGGGAGTGAATGGTGAATAGTCGATAGTCGATAGTCAATAGTAGATAGGAGGTAAGTAACTCTTAATTCATTTTACAGAAAAACATCCTGCAGTAAAAAATATTCTACTTCACCGTTCTTCTGCAAAGTGATAGCGAGGATATCATACTGGATCCATTTATACCCCGGATGCTGGTACAGGTATTCGTCAGCCGCTTTTTGCAGGTGTTTGAATTTCTTTTTCGTCACACTCTCTTCCGGATGTCCGAATGAAGTGCCCTGCCTGGTTTTTACTTCTATAAAATGCAGGAATTCTTTTTCTCCCCGTTTCTCATTCGGGTGGATTTTGGTTGCCACTATGTCCAATTCATAGTGGGAATACCGCCAGTTGCAATGCAAAATAGTATAGCCGTTTTCCCGCAGCCATTTTACTGCCAGTTCTTCTCCTTCTTTTCCCAATTCATTATGCGAGGCCATGTAGTATCTTTATGCCAATATTAAGAAGAAAAATAATTTATGCCCGGCATTTATTCATTAAGCGGAACAGTAAAACAGTATGATTGGGGTGGCTATTCCTTTATTCCTGCATTGCTCCAAGTTCCCAACGAAGACCACAAACCTTTTGCTGAATACTGGCTCGGCACCCATCCGCTGGGGATGTCGATGGTACATACTAATGATGGCGAAAGCGTTCCTTTGAATACTATGAGTTCAAACCTGTCATTCCTTTTTAAGGCGCAGGATGTAAAAGAAATGTTGTCCATCCAGGTGCATCCTTCTAAGAAAGCGGCTGAGGCAGAATTTGCCAGGGAGAATGCTGCCGGCATACCATTAGATGCACCAAACCGCAATTACAAAGATGAAAATCATAAACCGGAGATGCTGGTGGCACAGAGTGATTTCTGGCTGTTGCATGGGTTTAAACCGGCAAAAGAACTGGTATATACTTTATTAAATGTGGTGGAACTGCGGGAACTGCTTGCTGTTTTCAATACATCGGGATATGAAGGATTGTATCAGCATGTTATGGAAATGCCGCAGGAAGAAGTAAACAGAATATTGCAACCGCTTATTGATAACCTGGCAACAGTTTATAAAGATGAAAAGCCCGATAAGTCAGACGAGGACTATTGGGCAGCCAAAGCGGCTGCTACTTTTACAAAAGACAATAATATTGACCGGGGTATCTTTTCTATTTACCTGTTCAATATTGTGCACCTGAAAAAAAGGGAGGGGCTTTTTCAAAGTGCCGGACTTCCTCATGCGTACCTGGAAGGGCAATGTGTAGAGATAATGGCCAACTCCGACAATGTGCTTCGGGGCGGACTTACCACCAAGCATATCGACATCAAAGAACTGATGAAGTATATTAAATGCGAAGCTACTTACCCGGCTATACTGGAAGGGGAGAAAACGGGTGATGAAAAAAAATACCAGGTGCCGGTACCTGATTTTAAACTGTCAGTATTTGAACTGGAAGCTGGTGAAACCGTTCCCTTTACACCCGGCGGAGTGGAAATATTATTACTGATGGAAGGGAAAGTGGAAGCGGACGATGATGACACAACGGTGAAACTCCAGGCCGGGAATCCTTCAGCTGTAGTTTTCCCCGGACGGGAAGTGTACCTGGCAGCCGCTACTAAGTCTGTTGTATTCAGGGCTTCAGGCATGGGCTCTTAAACAGTTGGCCACCAGCTTTCCACAGCCGTTGATAAATAGACCGGCCAATTGGGGCAATTCAGTTATTTTTGTTGCTCATTCTAAGAACAACACAATTACCAATTATGAAGATCAACGGACGGTTACTTCTTTTCACACTACTGTTAGTAATACTGGCCACGGCCTGTAAATATTTCTTTGGAGACAACCTTAGCTGGTCAGGTTTTTCGCCCATCATTGCCATTGCCTTATTCTCCGGCATGATCATAAAACAAAAAGATATGTCTTTCATCCTGCCATTGCTGGCATTATTCATCAGCGATGCAGTGATACAATTCTTATACAGCCAGGACCTTTTTCCCTATTCCGGTTTTTACAGCGGCCAGTGGAAGAATTACCTTCTCATCATCTTATCTGCCACACTGATCGGCTGGGCGTTGAAAGGCAGAAGCTATGGCAGGTTGCTGGCTGGCGGACTGATTGGTCCAACGGTATATTTCCTGGCTTCTAACTTTATGGTATGGCAGAGTGCGGAAGTAACGTATGCCAGCAATTTTGGCGGGTTGATGACCTGTTATGAAGCGGCATTGCCCTTTTACCGCAATTCATTGATCGCAACTTTGTTGTTTCTGCCAGTGATACTGGTGGCGTATAATTATATTACCAAGCATAAGACTGAACTGAAGCTGGCATAAGCTACATCAGCATAAATAGTTTGAACCCATTCTGCTTCGCAGGGTGGGTTTTTTTAGCCACGAATGCCGCGAATGGCACGAAGAAGAGAATCAAATACAAATTTTAGGATGTATTAATTAGTGTTATTAGTGCCATTCGTGGCTAACAAATTTTGTGGCTCAACTTGCAGTCCCTTCGTAGCCTTCATCATGCAGCAGGGTATGATGTTTACCATCAGCGGCTTCAGTGGCCAGTTCATCGCAGCGATTGTTCAGGGGATTATTGGCATGGCCTTTCACCCATTTGAATTTGATATGATGCTTCTTTGATAATTCATAAAATTCCCACCACAGATCAGGATTCTTCTTACCTCCTTTGAAGTTGGTCTTTATCCAATTCTTCAGCCAGCCTTCTTCCCATGCTTTTACTACATATTGGCTGTCGGAATAGATGGTCACATTCATCCCTTCTTTCTTTAATGCTTTCAGCCCTGCAATGACCGCCATCAGTTCCATACGGTTGTTGGTGGTATGATGGTAGCCTTGTGATAATTCTTTGCGGTGGTGGCCACTCATAAGGATGGTGCCATAGCCACCGGGGCCGGGGTTACCTCTTGCTGAGCCGTCTGTATAGATCGTAACTGTGTTCAATGTTTGTTTAATGTTTAAGGTTTGATGTTTAATGTTTAATGTTGTTCCAGGCCGAAGACTCTTCGATAATAAAGGGAGATTTCCGATTAAAGAACTTCAAACCTTAAACCTTAAACTTTAAACATTAAAATCATACCTGGAATACGCCTGTCTTCAGCTCTCTGATCTCTGCATTTCCATTTGCCGCATTGATCCCTTCCGAAATAACTTTCCGGGTATCCACGGGATCTATGATCGCATCTACCCACAACCGGGCGGCAGCATAGTAAGGCGATGTTTGTTTATCATACCGGCCCTTTATGTCATCCAGTAGCGCCTGTTCTGCTTCAGGCGTTATTTCTTTTCCTTTTGCTTTCAGCGAAGCCACTTCTATTTGCAATAATGTTTTCGCAGCTGCGTCACCGCCCATCACTGCGATCTTTGCCGTAGGCCATGCATAAATGAAACGGGGATCGTAGGCTTTGCCACACATAGCATAGTTACCGGCACCATAGCTGTTGCCAATAATGATAGTGATCTTCGGCACTACAGAGTTTGCTACGGCATTCACCATCTTGGCGCCATCTTTAATAATGCCACTATGCTCGCTGCGGCTGCCCACCATAAAACCCGTGACATCCTGAAGAAATACCAGCGGTATTTTCTTTTGATTGCAATTCAAAATAAACCTCGCTGCTTTATCCGCACTGTCATTATAAATAACACCCCCCATCTGCATTTCCACTCCGTCTGACAGTCCCCGTCTGACGGATTTCCTGGCCTTCACCACCAACCGTTGATTCGCCACAATACCCACGGCCCAACCATCTATGCGACCATAGCCACACACTATTGTTTTTCCATACGCTTCTTTGAATTGTTCAAACTCACTGTTGTCAACAATGCGTTCAATCACATCCAGCATATCATACGGCTTGCCATCCGATGGAAAGAGGCCGTAGAGTTCTTCCGGATTCTTTACTGGTGCTTTTGAAATCATCCGGTCAAAGCCGGCTTTTGGTTTTTCACCCAGCATGGAAAACATCCGTTTGATGTGATCCATACATTCCTGTTCCGTCTTGAATTTATAATCTGCAATGCCGGATATCTCTGTATGCGTTACTGCGCCACCAAGGCTTTCATTATCTATATCTTCACCAATGGCCGCTTTTACCAAATAAGGCCCGGCCAGGTAAATAGAACCGTTGCCTTCCACCATCAGCGTTTCATCACTCATGATGGGCAGGTAAGCGCCGCCTGCCACACAAGGGCCCATCACGGCAGCAATTTGGGTAATGCCCATACCACTCATGCGGGCATTATTGCGGAAGATGCGGCCAAAATGTTCTTTATCGGGAAATATTTCGTCCTGCATTGGCAAAAACACACCGGCACTATCCACCAGGTAAATGACCGGCAAATGATTTTCCATTGCGATCTCCTGTAACCTCAGATTTTTTTTACCGGTAATGGGAAACCAGGCGCCAGCTTTCACTGTTTGATCGTTGGCCAGTATCACACACTGCCGGCCGCTTACATACCCGATACCCGCCACCGTGCCACCGGC
>JBEBIF010000704.1:0-1320 GCA_040080515.1 Chitinophagaceae bacterium
GCTTATCCAGTTCTGTTCTTGTTTTGGTGGTCACCTTATTTTTCAGTTCCGCAAACTGCAGTTCTTTTTGCAATAACTGCATCAGCAGGTCTGCCCGCTGGCGAATCTGATTCAGTTCCAGCAACCGTTGTTTATCCTTGATGTCTGTATTCAGATTACTTGAGACAAAGTGTATGAGGAACGAAGGATTTTCGATATTGCGGAGAATAATAGATGCTTCGGTTGGTATGTTTGGGGAAAGTTGTACAATATCTGCCGCCAGGTCCTTTATATTGGCCACATAAGCATCAAAATCGGCATCTTTTGGAGATTCCTCCTCTTCCAGCTTTGTGATCTTTGCCCGGAAATAAGGGTCTTCCTCCAGTATCGCTTCTATCCGGAAGCGGCTCTTGCCCTGTATGATAATGGTAGTGCCGCCGTCGGGCATTTTGATCAGCTTTACAATTTTGGCTACGGTACCTATATTTTCCAGGTCTTTTACTTCAGGGTCTTCCACATTACTGTCCTTCTGAGCCACTACGCCTATCAGTTTATCAGTCTTGTAGGCGTCATTAACGGCCTTGATGCTCTTATCCCTGCCCACTGTGATGGGCAATACCACTCCGGGGAAAAGAACAGTATTCCGAAGGGGCAATAAAGCGATCTCGGGAGGGATTTCAACACCATTAAGGTCCTCCTGATCACTCTCATTCAGGGGAATAATGGGTAAAAAATCCATTTCTTCTTCTGTACGCAGCAAAAATTTTTCGATGTTCATATCCATAATCTTCTATCGCTTTAGACATTCTGTCATCTCCCGGGGCGGGGCGTTAAAAATATAACCGGAAATCAGTATTGCCAAGATTCATGCCTGTCATTTCTCAACTGACAAATTAGGTGACTGTGCGGCAGGCTATTGCACAAAAAAACCCTCCTTTTGAGGAGGGTCTTATTTCAAACGGAATACGATTTTAGAGGGCTAAGCCTACGGAAAGCTGAAATCCCTGGTTTTTCCATTTTCCATCATCAGTAATGTCGGCGATATTATTCAGTCCGACAACGTAGCGTCCATTGATCCGGAGGTTGGCGATCTTAAACTGCAAACCTGCCAGCATGGAAAAGTCGCCGTCTTTGAAAGCATTACCGCCATTTTGCAATACGGTCTTACTTTGGTCGATCAGGATACCCACCTGCGGGCCGGCCTGGATAGAAAGGAAGCTGCCTATCACTTTGTAGTTAAGCAGGATCGGGATGGACAGGTAATTGAGCTTGATGTTGCTGTTGCCATTAAAGACATTGTGGTAAATGTTGCTGTAAGAACTGTCTAATTTGGAAGCATAC
>JBEBIF010000211.1:0-6388 GCA_040080515.1 Chitinophagaceae bacterium
ACAGAATAATAACAGCGGTACGGCGATACCTGATAATGCCTTTCATATTGAGTTGATTACAGGAAGTGAAAATACTGATTTTGCTGTACTTACCTGTTTTGATTTTCATAATGACAAAGTAATTATGTACCAGGATTGATTATTATCATACCGAAGGATGAAGTTCTTCAACTCCCGGAAGTAATTGTTTTGGAGTTTTGTATAATGAAACGATTCCTTTATACACTTATCAGCCTTCTTGCCTTTTTTTTATTACTGAAATCTGACCGACTGTCTCCGGTAACAGAGGAGAAGAACAAGACGGTTACCGGTTATGAAGAGGATAATCTAATATATCCTGCTTTGGTCAATACCTTCTATCAAAGGAATGGCGGTTCCCCGGCCTGGTTTAGCATGAAAACGGACAAAAGCCCGTTTCGGGAACAATTGCTCAGGATAATGGATACGGCCTATTATTTTGGAATGGTGGCAAAGAAGTATCACTATCCTGAATTACGATCTGCATCGGTTGCTGGTAATACAGACAGCGCTGCTTTAATAATGGCAGACCGGCTTTTTACAGATGCTGCTATTGCATTGTTCAAAGATATTTACCAGGGATATAAGATGGCGCCGTGGGTAGGCTATGACGAACTTTCTGAAAAAGCTGCAGTGGCAGATAATGAATACCTGGTCGGATGCTTGTTGAAAATACAGACTGCAGAACAATTGAAAGAGTATGCAGCTTCATTTGAGCCGGCACATCCTGATTATATCATATTAAAAAATGAACTTCGGAAGAAGAAGGAGAGAAAAGACACGGATAGCACTGCTAAACTGATCCTCTCATTGAACTATTACCGATGGATCCACCATTTCCGGTTTGAACAGTTTATTATAGTGAACCTGCCTGCGGCCCGCTTGCACTATTTTGAAAAGGATAAACTGGTACTGGAAATGAAAACAGTGGTAGGCAAACCTTCCACACCCACGCCCCGTTTTGCTACAGTCTGTAACGAACTAATACTGTATCCTTACTGGTATGTGCCCCGTAGCATAACTTTCAATGAGTATTTACCTCTGATAAAGAAAAATCCTTACTGGCTGGATGCACATAATATGCAGGTGATAGATGGTTCCGGTAAAGTGATGAATCATCATGCCTTAAACTGGTCATCTTTTCATTCTGGTTATTTCCCGTACATCATCCGTCAGTCCACCGGTTGTGATAATGCGTTAGGTATCTTAAAGTTTCACATTGTGACACCGTACGGTGTGTACCTGCATGATACGAACAATAAAACCGCTTTCTTATCCGGTTCCCGGTTTTACAGTCACGGGTGCATACGATTGGAAGAGCCTATAGTACTGGGAAACCGGCTTCTTTCCGGTAAACTGGACACTGCTTTTTTACAGTCCTGCTTTAAAGAGCAAAAACCTATAACGGTGCCATTAAAGAAACCGGTACCGGTTTTCGTCGTGTATATGCCGGCAATGGCGGATGCCAAAGGAAGGGTGATCTATTATAAGGATGTGTACAAACTGGTGCGGTAATATTTCCGTTACTTGTTCCTGAAATAATCAAACTGTGCTGCTGTGCCATTATCCAGGTTGATGCTTAAAAGAACATTGCATTCATTACTGCTCAGGTTTTTATTATTCACACCAAAAACAATAAGCCTGTTGCCTGAAAAGATCCAGTCAGCCCAGTCGGTGAGCATCGTATTATAGTTCCAGATCACTTTTCCTTCTTTGGAAAGAAGTGTTACCTGTATCGTTCCATCTTTTCCCACCTTGTCTTTATGTACGATGATAAAAGACTGATCTCCTTTCAACCGGATAGGCCGTGCGGTTTTTTTATCTAATAAAAAGCCGGCCGCCAGGAAATCGGCAGTACCACTGCTTTGTAAGGTTGCTTTATTAATTACAGCGTCATTATTTTTTGAAACTGAGTAATTGCCGGTCACCAATTTTCTTCTTACCGTTTCGTCATAGGCCCGTTGGTCTGATACCCGTTCACTCAGTTTGTCCAGTTCTTCATCACTGTAGAGACCATACCAGCCGGAAGCAATTGTATCCTGGTTGATCCTGATTTGTGAAAAGCCGGGATTGGCCCATTGCAGTTGTTCAATGCTCCGTTCAATATCTTCCAGCTGGCGTGTTTTCTTTTCCCATTCGTTTTTAAGATTCCGAAGACTGTCTGTAAGTTCAGATGCCTGCTCCCGTTCTTTATAATATTCGGTTTGCAATTGCTGGTATTCCTGCCGGCTGATCTTTTGATTTGCATAGTCATTTGAAGGGCGGTAGTACTTTTGCTGGTACAGGCTATCCATGTTCACCACGATATCTTTCAAGTCCTTGTCGATGGCTGCCAGTTTTTGATCAAACTGACTTTCATTTTTTTTGGTATGCAGAAGGAGTGGCTTTTAAAGTACGGGTGTCCAGTTTCCATTTGCTGCCATCTGTAGCGGTGAAGTACACATTATTATCCGCCCGGTTAAAATGATAGAATTGCCGCTCGGCCGGAAATTTTCCCTGTAACTGACCGTTAGCAGTTTCCAGAATAGCTATGTCTGCCTTTTTCTCTAGTGTAAAAGCATCAAATGCCATAGGTTCACCCATAAAAAGCCAGGCCGTGATACCGGAAGCGCCAAGCATTTCTATTGGAAAATTCTTTACCTGCCGGTGGCCTTTTATTTTTTTGTTGGCAATGAATGCGGTGGTGGCCCCATCATTCGTTTGCACATAGTAGCTGGTACTTACACTTTTTTGGGTCATGTTTCCTTTGCGGGAATATGAAGTGGTCTTTTGAAATTCCACAATACTGAACACAACCGCCTTTCCGTTCTTTTCAAAATACAATGCAGGTACCTTGATAAAGCGTTCATCATATTTGGCCAAACACCCTTTTAATAAAAAGATAAAACCAAGTACAAGGACGGCAATTCCTAAAATAATGGTGATGGCAGGTTTTCGCAATAGCATGTTTAGAGGCATTTGAATTGCAGGTAAAGTACATAAAAAAGTTTAGTAGCTGTGTGGAATAAACGGAACTTGCGATCTAAACTGTTTCATGCGACCACTTGTCTTCTATATCTCCCTGTTGATTGCCGCTGGTTGTGGCGAGGCAAACAACAAACCTAAAGTTCCTGTTGAAAAGGAAACCAGTGAGGCGCCGGCACCACAACAGGACAACTATGCCACGATTGGTGCTATTAAAACTCCGGAGGGTTTTGCCCGGGCAGTAGCGGCCAGGGGATCCTTTGGTGAATGGATACGGGAAATGCCATTGAAAAAAGACAGGACCGTGTACCTGTATAATGGAACCTTAAAGTGGAATCAACTGGCCCAGTTTGCTGTTTTTGATATTTCTGTTGGCGATAAAGACCTGCAGCAATGTGCTGATGTGGTGATGCGGTTGCGGGCTGAGTATTTATATGCTTCAAAGAAGAAAGGAGAGATTGCTTTTATGGATTATAACGGGAAATGGTACCGGTGGCAGATAGGTTCAAACCGGGAGGCGTTTGATAATTATTTGCAAACTGTATTTGGCTGGTGTGGTTCTGCATCATTAGAAAAACAACTGAAGCCAGTAGCCGATTTTAACCAGGTCGATGCGGGGGATGTGCTGGTGCAGGGTGGTTTTCCGGGTCATGCGATGATGGTAGTGGATATTGCTTTTGATAAAAAAGGTAATAAAGTATATATGCTGGCACAAGGGTATCAACCGGCACAGGACATGCATGTGGTAGTGAACCCCGCTGATGCAGCATTAAATCCCTGGTATGCGATAGGGAATGATGCCATCATTAACACCCCGGAGTGGACATTTAAAAAAAGCAATTTGAAAACCTGGTAATGTGGCCTGTGTTTATCTTAAAAAGCGGTACGTCCATTTTACTAAAAATATATTTCGGGACTGCTCAGCAAATGCATTATCCAGCAGGCTGTTGAAAATGGGAGTGTCGAGCTCATCAAATGCATTGGCAGTATTTCCTTGTGACCATACGAGGTATAATTCTGAACCCCTCCTGTATTCCCATCTTACTACCAGGTTGGAACGAAACTGTACAAAGTTGAAGTCTGGTTTTCCAAAACTATAATCCACTGTACCGTCCCTGTTCTCATCCACCTCGTAGCCGCCGTTAACAGCGGTTATCTGGTTGGAAGTAAATGGTGTGAAGCGGTCGTTATATTCTTTTGCCAGCGGACTGGATACATAACCAAAGTTGTCATACAATGGCCGGGTGATAAATGGCTGACCATAGTATTGAAGTGTAAGGTCCGGAGTAATATTGTAGTTGATCCTTGCAGTGAAACGAAGTGTTTTTTGTTTTACTTCACCAACAATGGCCCTTGGAAGTGTATTAAATGCGGTATTGCTTACAAACTGATCCTGCCGGCGCCAGTTATACGAATAGTTGGTGCTGATGCTTATGTTCAGCGCATTGGTTGGTTGAAATACTAAACTCAGCCCCAGGTTATAGCCTCTTACCGTATTTTCAAATCCCCAGAAGTTAGAAATGGCGATACTGGTGTACACTTTTTTACGATAGTCGGTGGTCACATTAAAGTTGTGACCGATACCGGCAGGCTTTCTCAGGGAAGAAGCGCCTCTCAATGCATTATTGGATATCTCAAACGGATTCCAGGTAATACCGGCACTTGCCTGCCAGTTGTTTTTAAAAGTCGCAAAAGAGTTCACATTAAATAACTGGAACAGGAACTGACCACTGTAATCCCATCTTGACCAGTGATTATAATTAAAACGGGCAGCACGGAAAATGGAGAATGATTTTTGAAAATGCAAACCGGCCCAGGTAAAGTGGTTGATCTCATTCGACGTTAATAGAAAACCGATATCATTTATTTCGAGCCCCGGTGACCGGAAGGTGAAACCGGTTTCAAATTTGAACACCTGTCCCTTTTTGCCCGACTTTCCGCCGATCTTGCCAAACCGGACGGTGCCGCCCATTCCTGAAAGGGAAGTACGGCCACTGTCCACCGCTACCTCACTGGCATCGGTACGTTGAAAAAGATGTTCAAAAGCGGTTTGTGTATTCAGGATCGCCTCTTTGCTTCCCTGGACCTGGCTGAAAACCACATTACCCCTTATATACCAGGTCCTGTTTTTCCAGAAATGCAAAAAATCAAGTCCGCCCGAGTACGCATTTTTATGAAGGAAGTCATCCAATCCTTTTTCCCTGTTCACACCGGTAAGGATGCCGCCAATGATGGTATTGCCACCGTCATAATCTTTTTGCAAGCGGGCCACGAAGAAGTTGGTCAGCGGTTCCACCATTTCTTTTCTTCGTTCCCCGTTCTTATCAATGGTGGCCATTTCCCGCTGGGTGATACTTTCTAATACGCCAATGCTCAGGCCTTTTTTTGTTTTACCGCTGAACTTTGCAGCGCCGAGTATGGAAGTATTTTGCGGGTACTTTACATATTCTCCGCTGCCGGTATTGGGATATCCGTGTGGTGAACTGCCGATACGTCTTGAATAGAACAGCAGGTCCGCATCATAATCACCTCCGGCCTGGGAACCAGTGAGCTGATAGTCGAAAATATTCCGGCTTTCAATAAAAAAAGGCCGCTGCTCTGCAAAGAAATTCTGAAAGCCGTCTATCCGCACCTGCGAGGGGTCGGCTTCTACCTGTCCAAAATCAGGATTGACGGTAAAGTCCAGTATCAGGTCATTGGTAATGGCCACTTTGCCATCAATACCGGCGTTTATTTTTGCATCTGATCCTTTTGCAAATGGATTGCCTTCTTCTTTTTTATACTTATCAATTTGTGAAGTGATGTAGGGCGCAATTTCCACTTGCTTATGCACCTGTATATCTTTTAACCCGTGTAATTCTCCAAAGCTGCTGACCCATACTCCCGAGTTTTGAGGGATATATTGCCAGGTGCTCCGTTCTTCTTTGCGGAATATCCGGCGCATAACCTGGAAGCCCCACACTTTTTCCGGCTCATTGCCATAACGCAACTGGCTCAGCGGGATCTTTATTTCTGCTGTCCAGCCTTTATCATTGATATGTGTTTTAGAGTACCAGATAGGGTTCCAGCTTCCATCCCAGTCATCACCATTATTCGATACAAACTCATCACCCCGTACACCGGATACAGACAGGGTAAAAGAGAAAGCAGTGCGAAGATCATGATAGCTGTCTATATTTATTTCCACCCAGTCGCCGGGAAACTGGTCTCTCCGGCTCATTCTTTTTACAATAGAGTCGGGAGCATTATCGTGGCATTGATAGCCTACATACAGGAAGCGATCGTCGTAGAGGATCTTAAAATTGGTTTGCTGGTGAGGTGGCTGGCCTTCATTGGGTTGCCATTGGGTAAAATCGCCTCCCCATTGCACCTGGTTCCAGGCCTCTTCATTTGGAATACCATCCAG
>JBEBIF010000705.1:0-1316 GCA_040080515.1 Chitinophagaceae bacterium
GGTACATGCTGCCTGTGATATATTGGCAATACGGCTGGAGTTTAACGAAGATCATCTTTATGAAAATCTGGCATGGTTAGCAGACAATCAAAAGTACATAGAGAAGCGGGTTTTCAAAATAAGACGGAATGGGACAAAACCTGAGTTGTTCTTATACGATGTAACCAGCAGTTATTTCGAGGGAGTGCACAACGAGCTTGCAGACTGGGGATATAATCGGGATGGGAAATCAGGGAAGAAGCAGGTGGTTATTGGACTGCTTTGCGATGAGGAAGGAGACCCCGTATCAGTAGAAGTTTTTACAGGCAATACCCGTGATTATGATACATTTGGCAGCCAGGTGAAGAAAGTAGCGAAGGAATTTGGTTGTGAGCGGGTGACGTTTGTAGGGGATCGCGGAATGATAAAAAGCAAGCAGATTACAGAGTTAAAAGATGGATTTTATTATATTACTGCCATCACAAAGCCTCAAATTGAGAAACTGCTGAGAATAGGCGTTTTCCAGATGGCGTTATTTGATAAAGAGGTTTGCGAAGTAAAGCACGGAGAAGAGCGGTATATCTTAAGGCGTAATGCACAGCGGGCAGAGGAGATAGCTCGGAGCCGGCAGGAGAAAAAAGAAGCAATCGAAAATTTATGCCGTAAGAAAAACATATATATATCTGAACATGCAAGGGCAAAAACTAAAACAGCTATCAAGGAAGTCACTAACAAAATAGAACGTTTAAAGATATCCGGCTGGCTGAAGGTTGAGGAAAATGGGAGGACAGTACAACTGAAAGAAGATACAGATGCTTTAGCAGAAGAAACCAGGCTGGACGGCTGTTATGTTATCAAAAGCGACCTGCCAGGAGAAATAGATAAACAGATTATTCATGACCGTTACAAGGAATTAGCTAAGGTAGAACAGGCATTCCGCACCTGTAAGACAGCGCTGTTGGAAATGAGACCATGGTATGTATGGACAGAAAAAAGTACCCGTGGGCATGCGCTTGTGGTAATGTTGGCTTACCTGATTACACGGTATCTGCAACAGGCATGGATGAATTTTGATCTGACAGTAGAAGAAGGGTTGAATCAACTGTCCATGTTATGCTCTATGGAGATGGTTAGCAAAGAGCAGGGCTCTTGCCATCGTATCCCCACACCCTGCCAAACATCGGCTGAATTACTTAAAGCTGCAAACGTGCGTTTGCCCAAGGTTCTTCCACATCTGGGAGTAAACATAGTCAGTAGAAAGAAGTTGCAATCACGCCGTAAAAACCGTTGATTTTACTGCTTATCAGCTCTACTGGAATGTCTATTGTAAGGTGGAA
>JBEBIF010000706.1:0-1315 GCA_040080515.1 Chitinophagaceae bacterium
AGACAGGTATGCAGCAGCAAAAGGAAAAGGAATGACAGTAGTTTCGTCTTCATACAAAGGTTTAAGGGGTATAGCCGCCAGAATTACTTTTTGGCCGGAGCAAAGATGCGGCTGAAAGGGTAAAAAACAATCCTAAAATAGAATTGTCCCGTATTTTAGTTGTTGCAAAAACAGGCGATTATACCTATTTTGTGGTGCAGAAAACCAGTACACATGAAAAAACTATTGATACTACTTTTTTTTGCAGCAATGCTTTCGGGCTGCAAGAAGACAGTTGAAAATATCCAGGAAGACCTGGTGATAAAGGCCATGACGGATGGTCAGTGGGCCGTTACCAGTTTTACTTTAAATGGAACCAACATCACCGTCGATTTTACCAATTACCGGTTCAAATATTACAGCAACAAAACAGTGGATGCCATCAACAATGGTACTGTTGAAAAAACAGGCAATTGGGATGGAAATGCCAGCAATATGACCACCTGGGCCAATTTTACTGCACCTGCCTATCCCCTGTCTCTTATAAATGGTACGTGGCAAATAACCCGTAATAGCTGGACCTATGTGGAAGCCACCCAGGTTTCCGGGGCTGATACTAAAATGATGCGCCTGGACAAGCAATGAGATTAAACACCAGAATTTTACTTTTCAGTCATTTCTTCTTAAACATGAAGGCACAATTTTTGTCATACGAAGGCTGCCTTATCCCAGTGTAAATACTCAATAAAAACCCTTAAAAGCAGGAAATTCAGGTGTGTGGACTTCTTTGTCTGCCCGATTACTTGCCAAAAGGGTAATTTTCCAAAGAAGACCACTAAAACAGTTACATCTTGATCAGTAGCGGGTACAATATTTTTACGAAACTCATTGGCTTATATATAATTACCCTTTTTGGCACTTCAATAGCATTTGCTCAAACACCAACGGCGAATTTTACAGGTATGCCCCTTTCCGGCTGCTCACCGCTTATCGTTGTATTCCAGGACCAGTCCACTGGCAGCCCCACATCGTGGCAGTGGGATTTTGGAAATGGAAATACTTCCACACTACAAAGCCCGACCGCTACTTATTTTACCCCCGGCACTTATACGGTTTCACTAACAGCCACTAACTCCAATGGCTCTAATACCATAACACGTACTCAATATGTGACCGTGTATGAACCGCCTGTAGTGGACTTTAGTTCCCTCGTTACCAGCGGCTGTTTCCCTTTAAGGGTACAGTTTACCGATCTTTCCACACCCGGTGCCGGTAATACTAATATAAGCTGGCAATGGGATTTTGGTGATGGCAGCACCTCCACGTTGCAGCATCC
>JBEBIF010000707.1:0-1311 GCA_040080515.1 Chitinophagaceae bacterium
GAAATATATGATCATTACCAGAAATTAGATACTGCTTTTTATAAAACACACAGCACCGGCGACCTGATGAACCGGATCGCCGAAGATGTAAGCCGGGTACGAATGTTTACCGGCCCCGCTATCATGTACCTCGCCAACCTGATCGCTATCATTTCACTCAGCGTTTTTTTTATGCTGAAGAGTGATGCAGAACTGACATTATATGTACTGGCGCCATTGCCGGTGCTGGCGATCACCATTTATTTTGTCAACAATACCATTAACAAAAAAAGCGAAAAGATACAGGAGTCCTTATCGGCACTTACCACCAATGCACAGGAATCGTACTCTGGCATCCGGGTCATTAAATCTTTTGTACAGGAAAAAGCAATGCTCGGGTTCTTTACCAAAAACAGCGAGGAGTATAAAAAGAATGCGATCGGACTGGCAAAAGTGGAAGCCATTTATTTTCCTTCCATCACCTTACTGATAGGGCTCAGTACCCTGTTCACCATCATGATAGGCGGACTGTATGCTATCTACGGAGGGCATAATGTAAGCGTAGGAACGATCCTGGAATTTGTAATGTATATCAATATGCTCACCTTCCCGGTCAGCGCCATTGGCCTTACCGCCAGTATGATACAGCGGGCAGCAGCTTCGCAAAAAAGGATCAACGAATTTTTGCAAACAGAGCCGGAGATACAAACCCCCGGAGATGCAGTTGCCGTTTCTGTGCAGGGTAATATCCGGTTTCAAAACGTGGATTTTATCTATCCCCATACGGGTATCCATGCCCTGAAAAATTTTAACCTGGAAATTAAGAAAGGAGAGAAAGTAGCCATTGTAGGGCGGACAGGCAGCGGCAAATCCACCATTGCCCAGTTATTGTTGCGCATGTATGATGCCACAGAAGGAACGATTGAAATGGAAGGCATTTCAATAAAGAAAATGGACCTGAAAAATTTGCGGGAACAAATCAGTTATGTGCCACAGGATGTATTTCTTTTTAGTGAGACCGTAGAGAATAACATCGGGTTTGGATTGCAGCAGGCATTGCATCCGGCTGTGGAAAAAGCGGCCAGACAGGCCAGTGTGGACACGGAGATCGCTTCCTTTTCTCACCAGTATGAAACGATGATAGGAGAGCGGGGCGTAACACTTAGCGGCGGGCAAAAACAGCGTATCTCTATCGCCAGGGCATTGATCAAAGAACCCAACCTGGTGATCTTTGATGACTGCCTGAGCGCCGTGGATGCCCGTACAGAAAAAGAGATCATTGGCAACCTGAATGCCTTTTTGAAAGACAAGACCGCTATCATTATTACCCAT
>JBEBIF010000708.1:0-1311 GCA_040080515.1 Chitinophagaceae bacterium
TTTGAGAAAAATTCTTTTTTTTTATTTATAAACAACACCAATAAGAATTACATAATCGATATTGTAAACATCTGAGTAAATTCTGTATGCCTTCCAATCTCTGTTTCCATTAACGATCGAGTGCACTGACTCTCCTGCTTTTGATTCATAAGAAATCGAAACGTTTTCAAACAAAGGCCACTGGTTTGATAAATCAAATATTCCGACGTAAGAAGCAATCAGCGGTGGTCGCCTTTTCTTATCCAACTACGGTGTTTAATCAATTGTTCCAAAACACTCTTGAATAAAAGAGCGGATGATGGGTTTGTATGTTTGCTTCCGTATGATTCTGAAATAATGATGTTATCATCTTTATACAGAAGAGAGGATTGCGTATCGGGTTTTTGACGCTTAAGCATAACCCCTTTTTTGTTTTTGTTTTTATTTAATTCTAGCCACTTGCATTCTACAAACAAAATCAGCCGTGTAGGGTCCTGGTAGGATACCTGTGCGGTCCAAACGAGTGTGAAGAGAGAGTGTTTGACCTACTTGCACCAAACAATTTGTGCACCCCGCTTGAAAAGTGGTGGAAAAAGAGAGTCGTCTAGAGAGTGGGGGAGGCGCTACGTTTGCGTTTGTTCCTCCCGAGATATCCATAGTAGCGTAAGCACCGCTTGGAATGATTCCTGCCGCGAGTGGGTCCTCGGAAGTGGCTCCGAAACAGAGGGCGATAGAAACGGATTGGTGGTCGTTTGTAGCAATCGCACTAGGAATCACCTCACAATCCGAGTTGATAGTATAGGTTCCAGTAGTTGGGACGGTCCAAAATCCACCTCCTACATTTCCTTGACCGTCGTCAAACGTGCCTGGAACAAAAGCGCTAGGAAACCCAGGCACGAGACCTGTACGCCAAGTGGCTTCTGGAACAGGAACGAAGAATCCTACAAAAGCGACGTAATCAACTAGGGGGCCTTGTGCGTCCGTATTATCAAGAGCTGTTTGTGTGGTGAGAATATCATTCAGAGTAATAGTGTTTCCAACAGAAGCGACACCAATTCCATCCACACTTGTGACTACGATGTTTCCAGCCACTGGAGATAGAGCGTTGATCGTTAGTACTCCGTTGTTTGTTACCGTAACTGCACCCGTGGCTCCACTCACGCCAATACCCGTTCCAGCAATCAGAGAAGTGACACCCAAATTGTTAAAAGTAATGGTGTTTCCTACGCTGGTGGCACCCATGGCAGTTCCTGCAGCAAACACCATGTTTCCAGCTCCGTCGGGATTCAATCCATTTGCAGTGATGACTCCTGTATTGGAAATCGTCACATC
>JBEBIF010000709.1:0-1311 GCA_040080515.1 Chitinophagaceae bacterium
GAACCATTTACAACAGAGGATGAAACACGGCTCACCGAGTTAAGACAAAAAGTTCAGGAACTTGGACCTGTAAACCTTGGCTCGCTGGAAGAGTATGAAGAACTACGTGTGCGCTACGAGTTCCTCGTAACGCAGCAGGAAGACCTCAATAGATCTATAGCAGAACTTGAAGAGGCTATAACAAAGATAAATTTCACTACACGGAGAAAACTCAGGGAAGCATTCGAGGCCTTGAAGACAAAATTCTCCGAGGTATTTTCGACACTATTTGGCGGGGGCAGGGCCGATCTGGTCATGACAGATGAGAATAATATCCTCGAGACCGGTATTGACATAATAGCTCAGCCTCCTGGCAAAAAACTTCAGAATATAAACCTTCTTTCAGGTGGGGAGAAGACTCTTACCGCATTGTCTCTGCTTTTTGCAAGCTTTTTGATTAAACCAACACCCCTCTGTATTCTGGATGAGGCAGATTCTGCTCTGGATGAATCAAACACAGAAAGGTTTACAAAAACGTTACAGGAATTCTCAAGGGAGACACAATTTATTGTAGTGACTCATAACAGAAACACCATGAGCGCGGCTGATTATATATACGGGATAATGGGTTAATGGAAAACTCATCACGCATTACGGATCACGCATCACGATTATGAACAGACTTATAGATGCATTGTCTGACATAAAGGTATCCATAGCCCCTGAAGACCTTATCTGCTATGGCTTTGATGCCTCAGGTCTTGAGTCATCCCCTTCCGCAGTTGTCTGGCCAAAAAATACAGAAGATGTTGTAAGGGTAATGAGGTATGCCTTTGAAAACAGCATCCCTGTTGTTCCCCGCGGTGCTGGTACAGGCATGACAGCCGGCGCAGTGCCATTAAAAGGAGCAATAATCCTCAGCTTCGAGAAGATGAACAGAATCCTTGAGCTAGACTCTGAGAATCTTAATGTCCTGTGTGAGCCCGGCCTGATAAATGGAAAACTTCAGCGGGAGCTTGAATATACAGGCCTCTTTTATCCTCCGGACCCTGCAAGCATGAACTTCTGCACCATAGGTGGAAATGTTGCGGAAAATGCAGGCGGGCCGAGGGCATTAAAATATGGCGTCACAAGGGACTATATAATGGAGCTAGAGGCTGTGCTTCCAAACGGCGAGATGATAACCACAGGGGTAAGAACATCAAAAGGAGTTGTCGGTTATGATTTGACAAGGCTCCTTGTAGGCTCAGAAGGAACCTTAGCTGTATTTACAAAAATAAGGTTAAAGGTCCTTCCTCTGCCTGAAGAGGTTGTTACATTACTTGCCATTTT
>JBEBIF010000710.1:0-1311 GCA_040080515.1 Chitinophagaceae bacterium
GCGTAAGGTCCAGTTTACCATTCAAAAATGCCCGTTGGGTAAACTCCCCGGGTTTGGCAAGCCTGGCCCCTTTTCCGATACAGGCTTCTATCACCTGCTGTTGTACATAGGGCGAACCATGACAACTTATCTCCACCACATTTTCTCCGGTATAGGAGGCAGGTCCTTTAAAAAGCGATAATACAACTTCGTCCAGTATTTTTTCTCCCTCTCTTAAAAAACCGACATGTAATGTGTGAGAAGACTGCTGCTGCAGATCTTTTGAAGGAAATAATGCGTTGGCAATTGAAATGGCATGGCTGCCACTGAGCCGGATCACACCTATAGCCCCCACCCCCGGCGGAGTAGCCAATGCTACAATAGTTTCATCCCAGCCAGTAAGTTTATTCATCATGCTGTCAAAAGTATACTAATTGTCAGGATGTCCCGATAATCATCAGGATTGTCGAATCCTGGTTGGGCAATCGGTGAAAACAAAAATCCCTTCCGCGATGCGGAAGGGATCTGAAACTATGAAATATTGTTTTATTCTCCTGTTACCTGGAAGGTAATCGGTTGTTTGCGATAAGCTTTTACCTGGCGGCCATTTTGTACAGCTGGCTCCCACTTAGGGCCTTTCTTAATTGCCCGCATAGCTTCTTCTTCCATACCATATCCGTGATTGGTCTTTGCTACCACATCACTGATATTTCCCTCTTTATCCACTACAAACTGAACAACGGTGGTGTAAGTACCTTCAGGGGCACCGTTATCAGTAGCTACCTGTGCATTACAGTTCCTTTCCAGGTACTGGCGCCACTTGCTGTCCCCACCCGGAAATTTTGCTTCGATTTCAACCTTGTCAAATATCTTATTCTCATCATCTTCTTTCTTTTCTTCCACGATCTGCTTCCCTTCATCAATTACAACCGGGGCGATGTTTTCATCTTTAATACCTTCCTGGTTTACCACATCGATCTTTGCTTCTTTTAATTCTTCCTGTGGTGGTGGTGGTTTTTCTACTTCCTCATCTTTCTTGATTACCGGCGGTGTAAATTGTTTCATTTCCACTTTTGGCGGTTCCACTTTTGGTGGCGGTGGCGGTGGCGGTATTATTTTCTTTTCTTCCTGCTTTACTTCTGCGAGGGTTATTTCCTGCAATTTTACTTTACCATCTTTTTTCCCTTTGATATTACTTGCCAATAAGGAACCGCCAATTGCTAAAAAAGCAACAGAGGCGGTAATGATAAGGGCACGGGTAATACGTTTGTTGTACGTTTTTCTCAGGTTATAAGCCCCGTATTCTTTGTTCCTGCCTTCGAAGACAAGATC
>JBEBIF010000711.1:0-1309 GCA_040080515.1 Chitinophagaceae bacterium
GTTTAGGGGAACAGTTGGCAGACCTGACAAAGAAAGTCCTTAGCATGGAAAAAGCTAATATGGCCGCGCCTGCAAAGTCACCCGTCACTCAAGAGGAAATAACCGCTGGCGCACCAGATAATTCTGCACCAGAGAAAAAAGGAAATTTTGAAGCTGATGGCGTAACGCCTAAGCTGAAGGAAGCAACGCCCGCGCACCCAACGCTTAAGACGCAAGAAGAAGGAAATGTTGCGCCTGTTAAGAAAGCCGAAGATGCCGTGCCAGCAACCGAAGAAGTTGAGCTTGATGAATTCGGCAAGCCCAAAAAGAAAAAAATTGAAGAAGCAGAAATCAAGGATGCCGCGCCTGTAGAAAAGGCAAAGAATCCCGCGACTTCTAGCATCGAAACGCAGGAAGCACCCGCAGTTCCAGCAGTGGAAAAAGCGGCCAACCCTGCAACATCTAGTCTGAAAACTCAGGAGACACCTGCGGTACCAGCACCAGCAAAGACCGTAAAGAAGTCTCTCGAACAGCCAGCAGATGAAACAAAGATTGCTGAAGCCACTAACAAGTTGCTTTTGGCAGAACTTCAAACGTTGAGAAAACGTCTTGACGCATTAGATGTCACGCCCAAACCCCGCAAATTCAAAGTCGAGAAGAACTTTGGAAACAGCGAACACACTGAGGTTACTGAAGGATTAGAAGTAGCCATGCAGAAGTGTGTGGAACTGCGTAAGCAGGAATCACAAGGTAAAAAGCTGACGGTTGAAGAAAACGCATATATACAGAAAACACTGGACACCAGCCTAGAAGCGAAGTTCGGTAAAAATCTGTAATCGCGGAAGTATTCAATACATAAAATCTATAAAAGAAATGGGGTGTTAATTATGTATAATGCAAACGTTGTTGAGCAAGCTATTAACGATATTCAGAAAGCTATCTCGTCCACAAATGTTAGCGGCCTTTTGCTAGTCCGCGAAGATTTGCAGGCAGAAATGGCGATTCAAGCTCCTACCGATACGCCTATGCGTAACCGTCTTTCCCGTATTCAGGGTAACGGCAAAGCACATGCGTGGTACCAGTTGGTACCGACTACTTCGGCTGGCGCAGAATCAACTGGACATTTGTTCTTGGGAACGGAACCTGAGTCAGGATTTTTCGATAAAGGTGGCCTTCCTACCGCTACTCTACCTTCGTATAAATTTAAGTCTGCACCTTATACCAGTCTTGGTGATGTCGTCACTGTGTCTTTCTTTGAACAGATGGCAGGCGGTACCTACACTGATATTAAGAAACACCAGATTAAAGTCAAGATGTTGAACGTGGCCCT
>JBEBIF010000712.1:0-1308 GCA_040080515.1 Chitinophagaceae bacterium
CTATTATGGTGAAGTATCATCCGACAATATATTTGCTTTAGCCATCCGCAAAAAAAATATACCGGTAAAAAATATCAAGGTCAATGAAAAAAGGTTTGAATTCTTTAATGAAACCCTGCCGTGGATGTCGAATCTCCTTACTATTACACACAAGAAAACACTGCCATTAAGGAATCTTTTACCAGCTGACTCATTCAAAGTAGCCGGCAATGGTAAACCCTTCACCAATTTTGAGGTATCCCTGCGCCTTCGCTTTGCTTACCTGGAAAGATTCCTGGAAACTTATTTCTATCGTACCAGTTTGGGCAGCGGTTATCCTATTGGGGAAATCGACATCAGTCATGGGTTCGCCGGCGTATTTAAAAGCAGTTATAGCTATACCAAAATATCCGCCAGTATTTCTGATTATGTAAACATCCCCCCGTTTGGGAATATTTCATGGCTGTTGTATGGTGGCAAAACATTTGGCACCCTGCCTTATATTCTGCTCGACATCGCTCCCGGCAATGAATTGTACTATTACAATAAGTATGCATTCAACATGATGAATAAATGGGAATTCATTCATGATAAATATGCCGGTATCAATATTGAACATAATATTGGCAACGGTATTTTCCGCTGGTTTCCTAAACTCCGTTTCCGGCAGTTCTGGACAGCCAAGACTTTGTGGGGTGGTCTTTCTCCTGCTAACAAAGCCCTCAACTTCAAGCAGGGGCATAACTTTCAAACACTTGATGGCAATACATACCTTGAACTTGGCACCGGCATTGATAATATCTTCCATTTATTCCGGATAGATTTTGTGTGGCGGGTGCTGCCATCAACCCTTACGAAGGCAAACGATAAGAACTTCGGCATCTTTGGAAGTTTCAGGGTAGTGTTTTAAGTCCTGAGCTTTTCAAAGGATTATTGACCAGGCTGAAGTACTACTATCAGCTTACGTTGCCGTAGCACCCGATAGCTATCGGGTCTTCATCGTCTGGTAATTCTACTCAGCAATAACAAAGTTTTACTAACTTCCTTCCACTAAATGCATTTACATGTCATCACATTACATTCTTGCCCTCGACCAGGGCACTACCAGCAGCCGCAGTATGCTCTTTGATAAACAGGGAAACATTATCAGCGTAGCACAAAAAGAATTCAAACAAATATTTCCACAGCCTGGCTGGGTAGAGCATGATGCCAATGAAATCTGGAGTACACAGTTTGGTACGATGGCCGAAGCAGTAGCTAAAGCACATATCAATATGAAACAGGTGGCAGGTGTCGGCATCACCAACCAACGGGAGACAACGGTAGTAT
>JBEBIF010000713.1:0-1307 GCA_040080515.1 Chitinophagaceae bacterium
AGCAAGAGGAAAAATCTCCATTATCGGGGACACGAAATCAAGGAGCCAGTATTTGAAAAATCCTGAAAATTGCTGATTTTTTTGTTTCAGATAAAATTTTCTATTTTAGTTTTGTATTTAATCAAAAGCTCTATATTTACACCATTATTAAAAACTTTCTAATGAGACCAACTGCTTTAAAACTAACTGCCGGACTCCTGCTCTTTTGTGGATTATCATCCGCTGTAAAAGCCCAGGTTGAGCCTATCAACGTTGTAACAACTGCTGTTCCTTTTTTACGTATTTCACCCGATGCCCGTTCTGGCGGTATGGGAGAACTTGGCATAGCCACTTCTCCAGACCAATATTCAGGATTGTGGAATATGGGTAAAGTCGCTTTCAACCAATCAAGTGGTGTTGGTGTTACCTACACTCCCTGGTTAAAAGACTTAGTGAACGACGTATATCTTTTAACTCTTTCCGGACATTATAAATTTACCGACAACCAGGCCATCAGCGCCTCAGTTCGTTATTTTAGTCTGGGTAACATTACATTTACCGATAACCTCGGAAATGATTTCGGTAGCTTCCGTCCCCGTGAGTTCGGTATCGATATAGGTTATTCCCGTAAATTAAATGCGAAAAATGGTGTTGGTATCGCTTTGAAATATATCAACTCTAACCTGGCTGGTGGTACTACAGTAGGTAGCACTACTTACAAAGCTGGTAATGCTGTAGCTGCAGATCTGGGCTGGTATCATACTGGTACTGCATGGAGCTGGGGTGTTGTTTTACAAAACCTTGGATCAAAGATCTCTTATACAGATAATGCTGATGCAAAAGATTTCATCCCTGCAAACCTGGGTTTTGGTGCGAACTACACAAAGAAATTTAATACTGTAAACCAGATATCTTTTGGTGTTGAAATAAACAAATTACTGGTTCCCACACCTCCTGCAGAAGGAGATGCTGCTGCCCTTGCTGAGTACAGAAATAAAGGTGTATTAGGCAGCTGGTTCAGCTCTTTCGGTGATGCTCCTGATGGATTCAGCGAAGAACTGAAAGAATTCCAGTTTGGCCTGGGTGCCGAATACTGGTACAACAACCAGTTTGCACTACGTGCCGGTTATTTCTATGAGAATAAAACTAAAGGTAACCGTCGTTATTTCACAGCAGGCTTAGGTCTGAAGTACAACATCTTCGGATTTAACTTTGCTTACCTGGTACCAACTGGTAGCGGTGTTAGCCGTAACCCATTGTCAAACACATTGCGTTTCTCTATCCTGTTTGATTTCAGTGGTGGTGCTGCTGCAAAAAAATAAGTATAT
>JBEBIF010000714.1:0-1306 GCA_040080515.1 Chitinophagaceae bacterium
TGCCATCACAGTAGATGATGCAAAACCATATAAGGGGTATGGCGGCCTGCAGGATAATGGAAGCTGGTGGGGGCCTTCTAATCACAGAGAAGATATCGGATGGATTGATAATGGCCAGTATGCATACAGAACCATCAATGGTGGCGATGGGATGCAGGCACAGGTGGACACCAGGGATAATGCAACCGTTTATTCCGGTTCACAATTCGGTTCATATGGCCGGTATAATAAGGAAAGAAGAGGTTCACAAAAGTTTATACGCCCCCAGCATGAGTTGGGAGAAAAGCCATTACGATTTAATTGGCAAACACCCATTCTTCTCAGTAAGCACCACCAGGATGTTTTTTATTACGGCAGCAACAGATTGTATCGTTCATTAAACAAAGCTGATACCCTGATTGCCATGAGTGCTGACCAGACAAATGGAAGAGTAACCGGTAATGTGCCTTATGGCACACTAACTACTTTAACAGAATCACCACTTCGTTTTGGTTTGATATACACTGGTTCTGATGATGGCAATATCCATCGTTCAAATGACGGCGGATATACCTGGGAACAATTGAACCAAACAGGAACAGCAGTAGCTCCTAAGAAAGGTACTAAACCCTCAACACTAAACACTAAACTCCAGACCAATAACCTTTGGGTTAGCAGAGTAACAGCCTCCCAACACAAAGAAGCAAGGGTATATGTATCATTGAACGGATATCGTTTCGACAATTTTGCTCCTTATCTGTATGTAAGTGATGATTATGGAATGAGCTGGAAGCAAATCGGAAAAGACTTACCCTACGAACCGGTTAATGTAGTAAGAGAAGACCCAAAGAATGACAGCATTTTATATGTTGGTACAGATGGTGGCCTGTATGTAAGTTTTGACCAGGGCAATTCATTTATGATCTGGAATGCAGGAACGCCAAAATCAATGCCAGTGCATGATATTGCGATACAGCAACGGGATAATGAGATTGTACTCGGTACACATGGCCGCAGTTTATATGTTGCCAAATTGGATGATGTACAAAAACTGAAACAAGACCCGGAATGGATGAAGAAGAAACCGAAAGAGAAACCACAGGATGCGAGGAGGCAGGGGGATGATGGTGCAGAGCCGGAAGAACATTAAATATAATTCATGTGATAAAAAATGCGAAGTCATTGGCTTCGCATTTTTTATCACCTATTAAATAAATTAAGCTGCTTTCTTTTTTCTCCTCAATACAAACACTGATATAAGTATCACTAACAGCACTCCCCCACCAATATAATACATCATCATATCCTTTGGTTCTTTATCCAATCC
>JBEBIF010000212.1:0-6324 GCA_040080515.1 Chitinophagaceae bacterium
TCAATTATGTAGGGTATGATAATGTGACAACCAATTATCCGGCGGAGCAACAACAGTATTCCAGTTTGCCACCCTACGAATATCCCAAATGGTCTTCCTTTCTGGATTTTTCATTTGATACAAAAATTTTTTTTTCAGAAGAACACCGGCTCGGCCTGCAGCTGTTTGGCTCTGTGACCACCCGGTTGAAAGAGGAAGATTTTAATTTTCATATCTATCCTTTTCGTATTGGCTTTGGTGTAGTTTTGAGATCACCCTTTAGAGGCACACAGTTGAAGAAATAGTCCTGTTTTAGTGAAACTATCAGTCTTCTTTTTTATTTTAGTGGCCGGTGCATTAAACAAACATGGTTTCCAATATTCTAAAGTCATCCAAAGCCCCGACACCTATGTCCCTGACAACACCAAATGACAGCGAACTGCTGATACAGTTTCGTAGCCCTGCTACGAAAGAGAAAGCATATACAACCATCATTCGCAAATACCAGGAGAAACTATACTGGCATATCCGGCGGATGGTAATAGAACATGAGGATGCAAATGATGTGCTTCAAAACGTCCTGATCCGGGTTTGGAATGGCCTGCAAAATTTCCGGGAAGACAGCCAACTATACACCTGGTTGTACCGGATAGCCACCAATGAGTGCCTGACCTACCTGGAACAGCAGAAAAAAAGGTCCTCAGTTAGCCTTAGCGATGTGGAATCGGGGCTGAGCAATAAAATAAAGGCAGATAAGCATTTTGACTCTCAAAAAGTAGAGTGGAAGTTACAAATAGCCATACAGCAATTGCCTGAAAAACAGAGAGTTGTGTTCGGATTACGCTATTATGATGAAATGCCTTATGAAGAAATGAGCCGGGTGCTGGAAACGAGTGAAGGGGCCCTGAAGGCCAGCTATCACCATGCGGTCAAAAAAATTGAGGATTATATGCTAAATCATTAAACTTTGAAGATTCAAAATCGTCTGATTGATTGTAAAAATGACACAGAAAGACAACATATTACAAGAATTGACTGAACTGAAGAGCATATTGGCAAATCTGCCCGCTCAAAACGTTTATTCAGTACCTGTCGGTTATTTTGATGGTTTGGCAGTACAAGTGTTGAACCGTATCAAAGCTATGGAGGCTACCAGGGCCAGTGAAGAGACAGGTCATCTTTCTCCAATACTTAGCAGCATTTCAAAACAAATGCCTTACACCCTTCCAGCCGGTTATTTTGAAGGGTTGGATCTGGAACATATCACAAAAGAAAATGATGATCTTTCTGCAAAAGAAGAACTGGAAACCCTTTCTCCCTTACTGGCCGGATTGAAAAAAGAAATGCCTTACCAGGTGCCACAAGGCTATTTTGATAACCTGGCACCTGCTATTCCAGCCGACGAGGATCAATCAGCAACAAAAGTGGTATCTCTTGGTAGCAGAAAATGGTTCCGGTATGCGGCAGCAGCTGTGATGGTGGGAGTGATTGCTGCAATTTCAATTTTGATTATTAACCGGGATAAAGTAACAGCATATGAAGATTCTTACGCCTGGGTTAAAAAGAGTGTAAAAAAGGTAAGCACAGAAAAACTGGAAGAGTTCATTCAATTAGCAGATGCGGAAAAATCTGTTGCTTCGGCAGATTCAAAATTACAGCAAGAGGTAAAAGAACTTGTGAAAGATGTTCCTCAAAAGGAAATCCAGAATTTTCTTAACGACATCCATGCGTTGGATGACACTGATGATGCTTCTGAGGAAGTATTCATGAACTAATGATAGAAAAATGAAAAAGATATTGTTCATATTAAGTTTGTTTCTTGTAACCTCTAATGCCCTTATGGCTCAAGACGATGAAAAGATAAGGGATAAGATGCGGGAGTATATCCAGCAAAGAATGAGGCTTACGGCAAACGAAGCAGAACGGTTTACTCCAATATTCCTCCGCTATTTTAAAGAATGGAGATCGACATTAAGAGAAAATCTTGGTGACAGATTAGTTCTTCAGCAAAAAGTGGCTGAATTAAGAATTCGTTACAGAACTGAGTTCAGAGAAATATTAGGCGAGAGGAGGAGTAACGAAGTCTATATTCACCAGGAAAAATTTATTAGAGAACTAAAAGATATTATTAAGCAGGAAAGAATGCAAACCAGGCCTGGCAGAAGAAATGGTTCCAGGTCAATTTTGCAATAAGATAATTTAATCTAGGTGTTTTTCATAGGTTAGCAACGGCCAGCTCTTTACAGGGTTGGCCATTTATTTAAATTGCCATACCGGATTTTTTACATCATGATAAAAAAGGAAGGTCCATTTTTCTTTTGCTCCCTGTTCCCACCACTCTTGTCTTAATTCCATTGCTTTTTTCCCATCATAGTCGTATTTCGCTGCAAACCGATGTTTCATTTGCTGCAATTGTGGCGCATCATCTCCACCAAAGAAAATGGTCTCCCCATTTTCCCTTATCCAAAATACCTGGTGATGCGGAGAATGGGCACCCGTTACATGGTATTGAATATAGTCATCAATAGTACCATCCTTCTCCAGCAATGTTACCTGTGAATTATTTTGCAGGCAAATCAGTTCCTCTGTAATAAAAGAAGGGAACCCTTTTTCAAATGCAAAGGCCAGCTCCGTTCTTTGTACATAATAAGTGGCGTTGGGTAATGATAACCTGCCTCCTAATCCATCTCTTTCAATTCCTACAGCTCCAGCATGGTCTTTATGCAGGTGACTTAGCAGCACTTTGGTAACTTCAGATGGATTGATGCCTGCATCCATCAGGTTCTTGTGTAATTGTAGGGTCCCGTTTTTTTCAAACCCTAACCCGCAATCGAGCAATAGCACATCTTTTTCTGTAATAACAACAAATGGCTGGATCTCTACCAGTAAACTTCCAGCCGGCCGGTCTTTCAGGTCATGCGTATCTTCATCAAAAGGGACAAACCGTTTTGTTTTGTCAATTGTAAAACTGCCTTCGGAAAGAGGAATTATTCGCATTGGGAAATTTTGGAATTGGGAAATCTCGAAATTGGCAACAAACTGCAAATTGCAACACTATTTCCCAATTTCCCAATTCGCCTTTCCAAAATTACCGGAGCACCATCTGCCTGTCTGCATCCAGCCGTATCAAAATAAAAAGCATAATGGTAAATGTAAGGAGAGAGGTACCGCCATAGCTCACAAAGGGCAGCGGAATACCTATAACCGGCGCCAGCCCCACTGTCATTGCCACATTGATAGCGATATGGAAAAAGAAGACGGCTGCCACGCCATAGGCATAGCACCTGCTGAAGGTGCTTCGCTGCCGCTCGGCTATTGTAACGATCCGGAAAAGCAGAAGCAGATACAATCCCAGCAGTACAAAACTGCCGGTAAATCCAAATCCTTCTCCTACCGTGCAGAAGATAAAGTCAGTACGTTGCTCAGGTACAAAATCATACCGGGTTTGAGTGGCCTTCAGCAGGCCCTTGCCAAATACCCGTCCGCTGCCAATAGCGATTTTGGATTGCCGCACATTATAACTGCTGCCGCTTTCTTTTTTCTTCCGGCTATCCTCTGCTGTTTCACCTTCTATTTTCTTTTCGTAGGGATTGTCCTTTCCAAACAGATCGTAGATGCGCTCTACCTGGTGTTTCTGTAAGATATTTTTAAAAATATAAGGTACAGCAAACCGCTGCACACCCACACAAAGCACCCAGAGGAAAACAATATTGTAAAGTATCCGGCGATGTCTTTTTATTTGCCTCCGGAGGATATAAATGATACCGGCTGCTATTGCGGTTAAAATAATGGCGAGTGTATTCGGTTCAATGACGATGGTAGCTACGATCAATGCTGCTATTGCAAAACCGATCAGCAATATTACAGAAGGCAGCCCCTCCCTGTACATTACAATAAAGAAAGAGAAATAGACCAAAGCCAAACCGGTCTCACTTTGCAATACGGTAAGCGCTGCCGGAAACAACGCAATGGCCGCTGCTATCAGCTGTGAACGGGTTTTGGTAAAATCTGTTTCCGGCCTGGAGAGGTATTTAGCCAATGCCAGCGCCACAAATATTTTACAAAATTCAGCTGGTTGAAAATTGAAGGCCCCCAGCTTGATGATGGATTTGGTTCCTTTTATATCCGAATGAAGAGGAAAAACAAGTAACAAAGCAAAAATACCGGCTACATACCCAAGGTTGGCCGTTGCAGAAAAGAATTTACTGTCTGTGAGTAAAATGAATAAAGCCAAAACGGTTCCAATCACAAAAAAATAGAACTGCTTGCTATAATCAGTTCTGAACCGTATAAAACTTTGGATGACCGAATCCCCTTCTTTATAAGTGGCAGCAAATATAGCAGTAAGCCCGATCGCTACCAGCAGAACATAGATCCAAACCAGGGTCCAGTCTATTCCTTTTGATATGGTAGGGTTTCGCTGATTCATATTCAACCGGGCTACTTAGTTGCAGTGGCTTTATTGTTCGGTACAGGTATTTTTTGCTTATCCGGTATCAGCATGTCGGGTTGTACCGGCTTTTTGTTTTGTGTGTCCTTAGCAGGTTTGTTTTCTTTCTTCTTGCCCTCCTTCACTTCCACTTCTGTGGGATTGTCTTCAGACTGCAATGTGTCTTTAATATTTTTCAATTCCTTTTCTTCTTCCTTTGCTTTGGCCAGCGAGTCTTTTGCCCGCATCTTATCCAGCATCATCTTGGGTATCAGGTTGATCTTCGACATTCTGTCAACCAACGCTTTTCGTTTCACAGAAATAGTGTCATTGATATACTTCTCTATCATCAGGCTTACGATTGGCGCTGCATAGGTGCCACCAAAGCGGCCGGAATTTTCCACCACACACATAATGGCGATCCTGGGGTTCTCTCTTGGAGCGAATGCACAAAAGAAAGAGTGATTGGGCTGTTTTACGCCACGGAAATAGTTTTCTACTGTTCCTGTCTTTCCGCAAATGGTGATGCCTTCCACTTTTGATCCTCTGCCGGTACCCCCTTCCATTACACCCTGCATACCGTCATGCACTGCTTCAAAAATGCTGTCTGCTAAATTGATAGGAGTGATTCGCTGTTTATATTTTTCCAGCAAACCAAATTTATCACCCCCTTCTATAGAGTCCACAATATGCGGAATGATATACCAGCCTTTGTTGGCGATATACGCCATTTCATTAGCCACCTGCAATGGTGTGGCAGTCACCTCTCCCTGGCCGATACTGACAGAACGAAAGCTGCAAAAACCCCATTTACCCGGACCGTGCACTTTGGGATTATTAAAATACTCTGGTGTTGGAATTGTTCCCTTTTGCTCTGTGGGTACATCCACGCCCAACCGGTGACCTAAGCCAAATGCGTACATATAATTATTCCATGCTCTCAAACTACTGTCAACATTCGGATATTTTGGATTATTGATCACCCGCTGCATCACATTGGCAAAATAGGTATTGCAGGAATGAGTAATCCCTGTTGACAGGTAATAAGTACCGGGATCAAGACAACCCATAGGCTTGCCACTGCCGCAGCCATAAAAAGCGCCGTTGCAGCTAAATGTTGTGCGGGTATTTATTATGCCTTCTGAAAGACCTACTAATGCCTGCAAGGTCTTAAAGGTAGAGCCGGGTGCATAGCTGGCATTCACCGCACGGTTTAGTAATGGAAGCCTCGCATCTGTATATAATTCAGAAAAATGTCGGCGTCTTTCAGGGCCGGTTAAATAACCAGGATTGTAGGTGGGACTGCTTACCATGCTGATGATTCCGCCAGTCCTGGGATCAATGGCTACGATGGAGCCCACTTTGTTTTCCATCAGCATTTCGCCAAATTCCTGCAGCTCTATATCGAGACTGGTGTATAAATTACTACCGGCAACGGCTTGTTTATCCATTGCTCCATTTTCATACGGGCCCTGTATCCGGTTCAGTTGATCTTTTATCAATACCTGCACACCCCTTTCTCCCATCAGCGCTTTTTCATAGCTGGCTTCCAGCCCTGTCATACCCGCATAGTCGCCGCTTTGATACCCGTCTTCATCATGTTTCTTCAGGTAATTAGAGTCCACCTCACCGATATAGCCAAAGATATTGGCACCTGCATTAAAAGGATAAGAACGGATAGGCCGGTCCTGAATGTAAAAACCACTTTGAAAGCGCCAGAGATTTTCTTGTATGCGGGCATACTTCTGCGGTGGCAATGATGCCTCAAATACTGAAGGGCGAAAAGACTTGTTCTTAATGATGGCCGTAAGGATCCTTTTTCGGAATTCGGCAGTGTCAATTTCCATTAACTGGCAAAAAAAAGCGGTGTCGATGCCTTTGGCCTGGGAGGGGGTTACCATCAGATCATACGTCAG
>JBEBIF010000715.1:0-1305 GCA_040080515.1 Chitinophagaceae bacterium
GTCCCGCTACGGCGGGACTATTTCATTTGATGCAAGCCGACTCAAAAAATATCGCTATCGTCTGTAATCCACTGGCAGGAGCAGGAAGAGCAGTTGCATTAGCCGGAAAAATACGATCAGTATTATCCGACAAACAAATTTCTTATTCTTTGTTCAAAGAAACCTGGCCACCGGACTTTAATGGCTTTACCGATGTATGGATCGTTGGTGGTGATGGTACACTGAACTATTTTGTTAACCAGTATCCGGATATCAACCAGCCCCTGGTTATTTTCAATGGTGGTACCGGCAATGATTTTCACTGGCTGCTCTATGGCAATAATAGTTTTGAGGAGCAAATACAACTTACCTTATCAGCTATACCTAAACCAATTGATCTTGGGCGGTGCAACGAAAAATTCTTTATCAATGGAATAGGGATTGGTTTTGAGGGGGAAGTAGCTAAAAGTCTTACCGGCAAAAAGAAAAAAGCAGGGAAGGCTTCGTTTATGGCAATGATTCTGAGAAAAATATTTTCGTATCGCTCCAAAATTTACCGGGTCATAACAGATACAAAACCAGTTGCCTCAAAAAAATATATGATCATTGATATAAGCAATGGCAGCAGGGCCGGTGGAGGTTTTCATATTGCCCCGCAGGCAAAAGCAGATGATGGTTTGTTTGATATTGTACTGATTGATGCGCTTCGCCCTTTGAATCGCCTGCGATGGCTGCCGGTTATTGAAAAAGGGAAACATCTGGGTCTTCCATTTATTCATCATTTCAGGGCAAAAAAAATTTCAATTGAAAGCGAAGACATTATTCAATTTCATCTCGATGGGGAGTATGATGCCGTCAAAAAACTGGAAGTGGATTTAATGCCGGGAAAACTTTTATTCCGGTATTAATGAAAAAAAAGTCCGGCTCTTATGAACCAGACTTTTAAAGCTTCGTAATCCCGATGACTATCGGGACGTTATTAAATACAATTAATAATCGTTATTGTATCCACCACTGCCGCCACGGTCACGGTTGTAGCCGCCGCCGCCCTGGGGGGCGTGATGGTGCCGGTCTACCCGGCGAACACGGCGGCGCAGGCGGCCTACGTGGTGAAGCACAGCGACACGAAGGTGTTGTTCGTGGACACGCCGGGGCTCCTGCAGCGCATCTTCGAAGCGTGGGGTGACTACGAGAACGTCACGCGCATCGTCGCGCTGAGCCCGATGGACCCCGGCCCGGTGATCGAAGCGATGCGGGCGAAGGGGCTGACGCCGCCTCCGGTGGCCGAGGTCGAGCGCAAGTTGATGTCGTGGGCGCGCGTGCAGG
>JBEBIF010000213.1:0-6324 GCA_040080515.1 Chitinophagaceae bacterium
TGGTACTGCCCCGCTGCGCACCTTTTGCCGGGTACAAGAGACTTCCGCCAGGCACTTCATCACCCCGGTATGAAAGATCCACTGCGGTTTGCCCTTTGGCAGCCAGCAGGTCATTTTCATCAATATAGTTTGTACTTACATCATCCAAATGATCAGTAAACAATTTTCGCATGCCCAGCTCGACACCAATACGCAGGTTATCATTTATGGCAAATTTGATTCCCCCTCCAAAGGGAATGGCCAGTTGCGTCAACGAATACGGCTTTCTGTCAGGATAGCCATTGATTCCCTGCCCTTCTGTGCTCAGTGGTTTCAGAAAGACCTTCTGTGTGCTTCCATTATAGGCATATGGGTTGAAATGATACACCGCCACCCCTGCAAAAAAATAGGGAGAATATTTTCTTTCATTCAGATCATGCACATAATATTCTCCAACAGCGCTGAATTCAAGAAGGGATGTTTCGAAAGAAAGATTGCGAAGCTTCAGATCGTCTTTATTGCTAAACCGGTCGGCGCCGCCTACAACGGCATAGGTGATGCCGGCACGCAGCATCAGGTGTTCGCTGAACTCATAACTGCCGGTAATTCCAATGGCGCCATTGGTCACTTTTTTAGGGAATATCTTTTCGGTAAGGTCGCCGTTATAGGCTGCAACACCTCCAAATACACCAATATGTACTTTTTGAGTCATGGCCCGGGAAGTGATACCGCACAGGCAGATCAGTAGTAGTAGATTTTTCATGCAATCCAGGTTTCGGAGCAGCAATCGCAAAAATGAGGCCGTATTGCAACTATGTTATTAAACGTCTGAATATTGACCCGGGTGTGAGAAAAAACTAATAGCCCAAACTACGGGGGCATCGCTGGCTGGCCACCGTTTTGGAACCCCCAAACAAAGAACCTAATGCATTCAATTTTACTTCGGTGGTAAGGCCAAAGAAATAATACCAGTCCATTTCTGATGGAGTGCCTCTCTGTTCGCCGTGGCCCGGGTATAAAGGAGAACCTAACGGCGACTGACCACCCCGGTAGGCCATTTCTACTGCTTTGGCTCCTTTGGCAGCCAGCAACACATCCCTGTCCACATAGTGAGTGCTTACATCATCAATATAATCAGTAAACGATTTTCGCTGGCTGAATTCGATACCAATGCATATCGCATCAGTAACGGCATACTTCATACCGGTCCCGAATGATAAGGCCAGTTGCGTAAGCTTATAGGGTTGTTGCTCCGGGTATTGTGATAAGCCCTGTCCTTCGGTACTTAAGGGATTCAAATAAGTTTTGGCGCCGGCATTATCTGTTGCCCAGGGATTAAAATGAAAGACCGCCACACCCCCATATATATAAGGAGTGAATTTTTTAGTGGACATATCCAGTACAGATATTTCAAGCCCGGCATAGGCTTCTTTTATAGAAGAGGTAAAACTCAGGTTGCGGGATTGCAGGTAGTCCCGGTTCCACTTGTCGGAGGCTTCAATGGTTCCCATATTAAAACCTGCCCGGATGGTAAACCAGCGGTTCAGTGGTTTACGTATGATAAGACCGGCAGCAAAATTCGAATGCTTAAAAGAAAAACTCGTAGGGTTCAGATCACCCTGGTAATTGATGGTGCCGGTAAAAAGGGAAGCCGTAAGGGATTTGTCTAATTCCTGCGAAAAAGCAGGCGGATGCAGGAATAATAAACTGGCAATAAGCAGTGTGCTAAGTGTTTTCACGGGAAGTGGATTGGGTACAAAGAATATCGGATCGGTTACAGAACGTTTTAAAACACAAAATCGTATCCGCTCATCATTAATTTTTTCAACTGCCGGGTTGATTTACTTACTTTTAAAATATGTAAACCATATAATTATGAAATTAAAGTTCCCTTTTCTGGCCCTTATTGTCATCACTGTTGCGATCGTTTCCTGTAAAAGCAAAGACAAAAGCGATAGCAATAAACCGGATGCACTGGCGGTAAATATTGATACCACCACCCGTCCTGCTGATGATTTCTTCCAGTATGCCAATGGCGGCTGGATCAAAAACAATCCTATTCCCGGTGAGCAATCTTCCTGGGGAATTGGCAACCTGGTAATTGAAGAGAACCTGAAACGCCTCCGGGAGATCTCGGAGAAATCGGCCATCGCCAATGCAGCTAAAGGAAGTGCGGAACAAAAGATCGGTGACTTCTGGACGCTGGCCATGGACAGTGCCCGCATAGAAACAGATGGACTGAAACCCCTGCAGCCCTGGCTGGATAAAGTAGCCGGTATCACAGATACAAAAAGCCTGCTGGCTGTAGTTTCTGAATTAAAGAAGATCGGCTCCTCTACCCTGTTCAGCAATTTTGTATCACAGGATGATAAGAACAGTGATGTGATTGCGTACAAACTATGGCAGGGAGGCATCAGTTTGCCGGAACGGGAATATTATTTTAAAAAAGATACCACCACCATCAATATCCGAAATGAATACCTGGGTTATATCACCAATATGCTCACCATGGCCGGTGATGATCCTGCTGCTGCTGCAAGTGCTGCCAAAAACATACTGGCACTGGAAACAAAACTGGCACAGGCCAGCCGCAAACTGGAAGACCTGCGGGACCCGTACAAGAACTATAATAAAATGGCCATTGCTGATCTTGGTAAACTGAATACCAATATCAACTGGGCCGATTTTTTAACGGCTACCGGTGTGAAAGGCATTGACTCTATCATTGTGGGACAGCCTGAGTTTTTTAAAGCACTGGATGATGCATTAAAGTCCGTACCCGTGGCTGACTGGAAGAGTTATGTAAAATTCAACCTCCTCTCCGATTTTTCTGCCACACTGCCTGATAAGTATGGTATTGCTGCCTTTAATTTTTCCAAACTGTTCAGCGGGGCTAAAGAAAGAAGACCAAGATGGAAAAGGGCGATACAAAGTTCAGAGAATGTAATGGGTGAAATGCTCGGGCAATTGTATGTAAAGGAATTCTTTAATGAAACCGCTAAGAAACGCTACCAGGATATGGTGGAAGCCATCCGGGAAGCATTGAAGGAACGTATTGGCAAACTGAGCTGGATGGGCGACAGCACTAAACAAAAAGCCTATGCCAAACTCGCTGCTATTAAAAGTAAAGTGGGCTACCCGGATAAATGGAAAGATTTCAGCACCATGGACATTGGTAAAGAAAGTTATTTTCAAAACCAGGTGAATGCTAACCTGTGGTGGCATCAGTACGAGATGAATAAGCTGGGTAAACCGGTGGACCGGGATGAATGGGGCATGTTCCCGCAAACCTATAATGCTTATTACAACCCTTCAAATAATGAGATCGTGCTGCCGGCAGGCATCTTCACGGTTCCTGGCTACAGGGATGAAGAGCTGGATGATGCCACTGTGTATGGTTATGCCGGGGCTTCCACTATCGGGCATGAGATCACTCACGGCTTTGATGATGAAGGAAGGCAATTTGATGCGAAAGGAAACCTGGTGAGTTGGTGGACAACAAAAGATGAAGAAGAATTTAAGAAGAGAGCAGATGTGATGATAAAACAATTTGATGCGTATGAACCGGTGAAAGGGTATTTCATTAATGGCAAAGCCACATTGGGTGAAAACATTGCCGATCTCGGTGGGATACTATTAGGTATAGAAGCTTATAAGAAAACAGCGGAGTACAAAGCAGGTAAGAAAGTGGCTGGTCTTACGCCGATGCAGCGCTACTTCTGCGGGTATGCCCTCGGCTGGCTGGGACACACCCGTGATGAGCAATTGCGGAACCGCTTGATGTCTGATGTGCACTCACCTGCCAAGTACCGGGTGAATGGTCCCTATGTGGATGTGGATGAATTTTATTCCGCATTTGATGTAAAACCCGGTGATAAAATGTACCGGCCAGACAGTTTGCGGGTGCGTATCTGGTAATAGGTTGCTCCTATAACCCCGTTGACGAAGTAAATTTATGAGCCCCAGAGGGGCAAAATGTTAGTAGAAATAAATTGTAACGATGTATTTAAGCCCCACCGGGGCGATATGTAAGATATGCCGCCCCGAAGGGGCTCAGCAAACCTGATAAGATTCCCTTTTCTACTAATATTTCGCCTCTCCGAGGCTAAGTAAATCAATTCGGCTAACAGGTTCCTATATATAAATAAAGAAGCTGTTGTGGTTACAACAGCTTCTTTATTTATATATACTTTGCGCCTTTGCGTCTTTGCGAGATATAAATTACTGAAAATAACTCAGCAACAATTCCACTCTCCTGTTCTTTTGTCTTCCGGCTGCTGTTTTATTATCTGCTATCGGCATCAGCTCACCATGACCGGCTGATTTGATACGGCCTTCTACAATTCCTTTGCTGGTAAAATAATTCTTTACAGAAGCCGCACGGTTATCACTCAACGTTTGGTTCATTTCTTCGCTGCCCACATTGTCCGTATGACCATCGATATTCAGCTCCATCTCCGGGTTCTCTGCCAGGATCTTTGCCACTTCATCCAGTCCTTTATAAGAACTCTTCTGCAATTTGGCACTGCCGGTAATAAAGAGAATATTCTGCGCTGCTTTATTTACTTTCTTCTTCACCTCTTCTGCTATTGCCGGGCAACCCTGGTTCTCCGGTACACCTGCCAGGTTGGGACATTTATCTTCTTCATCATTGATACCATCCTTATCTGTATCAGGAACAGGACAACCCTGGTAGCGGGCCACACCTGCCACTGCCGGGCACTTATCCTCTTCATCATTGATGCCATCATTGTCTCTATCCGGTATCGGGCAGCCTTCATATCTCGCCACACCTTTTATATCCGGGCATTTATCCGTTTTATCAGTTATGCCATCCCCATCACGATCAGGACAACCATTTAAAGAAGCCGGACCTTTTTCATCCGGGCAGGCATCATCTTTATCTGCTATGCCATCATCATCACGGTCGGGGCAGCCTTGTAATGAAACAAGACCTGCCGTATCCGGACAAGCATCTGCATTATCCGGTACACCATCACCATCACGGTCCAGTACCACCGGTTTCACTTCTTTTTTAGGTTTGTGCAATGATTTGGTCACTCCCAGTGAGTAGAACATATTATGAGGGATATTGTCTTCATTAAAGCTGTAGCGGTAATGCGCCTGTAACAGCACATACAGTTCACTTTTTATATTCAGTTGTAAGCCAACACCACCCAGGGCATGTGCATTCCAGGTGCTGCCGTTTCCGTTGCCAATAGTGCTGACAAGGTCTTTGTGATAAGTACCACCGCCGATCCCCAGTGTAAGAAAAGGGTTCAGCACGGCTTTATCCGGGAAGGCCTTGGCATGCACTGCTGCTTCCAGCTCACTGCTGATATAGTTCTTAGAAACATAATTTCTTTTGTTGGCACTTGGAAACACACCATTGTAACGGATAGAGTAATCGATCCTTGGCGTGATGCCTTTGAAGTACAATACGGAGAAACCGTATGCAGAATCCTTGTTGGATAACAGTTTGGTACTGTCAAAACTGTGCATATTAAAACTAACGCCGATATTGGGCCGTTTAACGCCCGGTTTACTTTTTTTGCCGTCCTGGGCCGTTGCTGTCATGATACTCACTATCATGCTTACACATAACAATAGTTGTTTACTGGTCATTTTAATCATAATGTAAAAAATTTGTGCAAAGCTATCCTGCTACCGATGTTGCCGGGAAAATAATCGGCAGAACGGGTGATTCAGGGGTTAAAGAGGGGAATTCAACTGATTTGATCCGGCGCTCTTTGAAATAACCCGGTATAATCGATACCTAATCCCGGCTGACCGGAATAATGGATGGTACCAAAATCATAACGGATACCCGTAGCCAGGTCTTCTTCCAGCAGCAGCGGGCCATCCATATCCACATGGTCTATAAAAGGCAGCAGGTGTGCAATGGCGGCAGTGCCGATCGTGGATTCATTCATGCAGCCGATCATTACTTTTAATCCAAGTTCCTTTGCTTTGGTGATCATTCTGCGGGCGGGTGTGATGCCGCTGCATTTGGTGAGCTTGATATTGATACCGTGAAAATGGGCAGCGCATTTCTCCACATCGCTTTCTGCCACACAGGATTCATCAGCATATAATGGTAACGTGGATTCTTTATATAAGATCTTCATTCCGTCCCAGTCGTCTTTGGCTAATGGCTGCTCCACCAGCTCCACTCCCAGTGCTGCCAGTTGCGGTATCAGTTGCAGTGCTGTTTGCACATCCCATGCGGCGTGGGCATCCACCCGTAAGATGGCGTTGGTATTTTGCCGTAATGCTTTTACAATGGCGATATCATCTGCGGTGCCCACTTTTATTTTATAAATGGGCCAGGGCAATTCTTTCATC
>JBEBIF010000716.1:0-1298 GCA_040080515.1 Chitinophagaceae bacterium
CTGTCACTGGAAGGTGTGGTTACTTTGAACAACATTCGTTTTCACAAAGCTAAGACCGGTTTCAACTTCTATGGTTTTGCCGGTGTGGGCGGAAGCATTTATGACACGAAAATAAATGCGCTGAATTCTAATAACAGCAATAACAAGTACGACTATTCTTCAATAGCCCAGGCTTCTTATGACGACCGTAAGGCAAAGATCAAACAGTTGAAAAACTTCCTGGATGATTCTTATGAAACGCCTGCTGAAAACCAGGGAGACCGTCGTCCAAAATTATTTGGTGATACTTTCAAACCTTCTGGTACAGTAGGTGTGGGTGTGGCTTTCAAACTGAGCAACAGGTTGAACATCGCCCTGGAAGATCGCTGGACATTCATTAAAGATGACTTGCTCGATGGTCAGCGCTGGCAGGAACATGCATACGGTGATGCAGTTCTTACCCGTGACTTCGATTCTTATAACTACCTGAGCCTTGGCTTAAATATCAATATTGGTGCAAAAGCTGTGGAGCCGCTTTGGTGGCTGAACCCGCTGGATTATGCATACAGCGAGATCCGCAACCCACGTTTGATGCGTCTTCCAAAACCAGTACTGCCTGATAGCGATGGCGACGGTATCACTGATCAGTTCGACCAGGAACAAACTCCTGCTGGTTGCCCTGTTGACAGTCATGGTGTTTCAAAAGATACAGATGGTGATGGTGTACCTGATTGTAAGGATAAAGAGTTGATCACTCCAACATATTGCCAGCCTGTTGATGCTGATGGAGTTGGTAAATGCCCATGCCCAGAAGGATGCGCAGGTATTGCTCCTCCGGAGAAAACTTGCTCTGAGAAAATGGGTGCATTGCCAAGCGTAGCTTTCAAAGCTGGTGTAAACAAACTGAGCGATGATGCAAAAGCAGTTCTTTCAACTGTAGCTGCTAAACTGCGTAACAACCCGGGTTGTAAAGTAGTGGTGATCGGTTATTGCTCTTCTAACAAGAAAGAACAACAGCTGAGCTGGGATCATGTAAATGCCGTTATCAACTACATGGTTGATAAAGAAGGTATCAGTGCTGACCGCTTTATCTTCAACTACGGACAAGAAGGTGGCGATTGCAACACTGTTGATCTTCGTGCTGCTGCAGAAGGTGAAGACGGACCAAACACCGTAGAACCTCCACACCCCAATTTGCGTAAGAATTAAGATTTAATACTTTTTGCTAACAACCCTCCCGACTCATCGGGAGGGTTTTTTTTAGCGCAGATTTGAACCACGGATTTTTGGATAAATACACGGATTTCAGGGATTTGAAC
>JBEBIF010000717.1:0-1297 GCA_040080515.1 Chitinophagaceae bacterium
GTCCACATGCGATAGCAGGTTTACAACAGGCGCCGGTTGTACATCCGTATTCACATTCTTCCACGAACCGGTGTTTCGCTGACACCACACCTGTCCCACTATAGCCTGCCCTGTACTGTTCTTATGCTTCCGGGTAAAGCTGGCCGGACCTTGTATCGTATTCCACCGGCCATCTATTTTGCAGGTGCCGATCAGTTTCCATTTATTTGCTTCTGGTAACCAGGCATAGCCCGAGTACAATGAAAAATTTCCCGCAGAGTCTGTAGCAATAGCTATCAGCAGCTTATAGGTAGTACCCGTTGCCCAGTTATAATTAAAATCAAAGGAACCCTTCGGCCAATGAGAAACGCCTTCGCCAATTGCCATTTTTTTTGAATACATGGGAAAAGTAAATTGTATCTGCCGTTTTCCTTTATGATCGGCCAGGGAAAGCCATACAGCATCTGTTTTAATTCCCGTCGTAAAGAATTTCTTAGCGGTAACGGCCTGCACATTTATCTCCGCCATAAATGAAATGGCCTTTACACTATCCGGTAACGAATAATAAACTGTTGAATCCTTTTCAGCCGCACGGGCTGTGAAGTGGATCGCTGCAACAAGTAGTAATAAGACTGTTCTCTTCATTTTATCAGAATATTCATCAAACTTACTAAAAGCAGGGGAGTATTGGTTTTTGAAAAAAAATACCGTTCCCGGTTACATTCAGCTGCCTGTCGTTTACCTATTACTGTATTTAATTTTTAACAAGCCTAAATTATAAGTATGATTATGAAAAACAAGATCCTTGCCTCAGCCATTTCTGTTATGTTGCTTGCATCCTGCAGCAAATCAGCCATTGATGATAATAGTAGTGGCACCGGTTCTGCAACTGTTGTTGCCGCCGCCGCAGTGCCACAGGCCGCCCGTACAGCCCTGGCCACCAACTTTCCCGGAGCCACGGAAACAGAATGGCAGCGAAACAGCAGCAGCAGTTTTACCAGCCAGTTCAATCACAACAGCCAGCGTCACTCAGCCGGTTTTGATGATAACGGCCACCAGTCATCTCATTCAATCATCTGTTTGGATGCGCCTGTGCCACAGGTAGTACTGGATGCATTCAGACAACGTTTCCCAACTGATAATGTGTACGAATGGAAACTGAGAAACGATGGCACCTGGAAAGCGCATTTTTTGAGAGAGGGTATAAAATATGAAGCCACTTACAGCGCTACCGGTACCCTGATAAAATTTGAAAGAGCATCCTGAATGTGAAACCATCCATAAATGAAAAAGCCATCCTGCTGATGCAGGATGGCTT
>JBEBIF010000214.1:0-6300 GCA_040080515.1 Chitinophagaceae bacterium
GCCATTACTTCTTGTCTGCCGGTGAAAGGTGATGCCAAAACGGTGTACTTCATCCCTTATTCGCCGGATGAATTTCAGGCTTTCACTGTTATAAGGCAGCTTCAGCGATTGCTGGTCTCCCGAAAAAAACAGTTCTTCTTCATTTTTAGCCAGGCCAATCAGGGTACTCCGTCCTTCCACACCCAATTCGGCCATTGCCTCAATAGCGGCACTTAGTTGGCCTTTTCCGCCATCTATTATTACCAGCTGCGGAAAGTCCTGTTCCTCTTCTTTCAGCCGCTTATAGCGCCTGAAAACAGCCTCTTTCATGGTGGCAAAATCATTAATGCCTTTCACCGTTTTCACGTTGAAGTGCCGGTAATCTTTCTTGCTGGGCTCCCCGTTCTTAAAGCATACCATTGCAGATACCGGGTAGCTTCCCTGGAAGTTCGAATTGTCGAAGCATTCAATATGCACCGGCAATTCTTGCAATTGAAGTACCTGCTGCAACCGTTCCAGCAATTTTACTTTTTCCGGGTTTTTGTTGTTTAACTGCAGCCGCTCCTTATTTCTGAGTTCTTCGATATAATGAAGTACATTTTTTTCTGATAATTCCAGTAATTTCTTCCTGTCACCACCCCCGGGCACCGTTACTTTCATTTGATCCTGCGGATATTCGATAGCAAATGGCACTACAATTTCCACGGCATCGCTGTTGAAAGTGGTTCGCAGCTGCGCTACGGTAAAGGTTAGTATCTCTTCGGTGGTTTCATCCAGGTGGCTTTCCACTTTAGTGGTATGGGTTTGAATGATCGTGCCATTGCGAACCATCAGGAAGTTGACATAAGCAGTACCTTTTTCTTTGAGTATTGAGAAAACATCCAGGCTGCCGGCCTTGCTGTTTGCTACTACCGAACGTGACTGATAGTTTTCCAGGAATTCAATTTTCTTCTTTATTATCGCTGCCTTCTCAAACGATAAAGAGCTGGCATGTTCTTTCATCTCTTCCCTGAATTGGCGGAGTACCGGCGCTAAATTTCCCCGGAGCAGGTTTTTCAGGTGGGCCAGGCTATTGTTATACTCTTCGGATGACTGCAACCCCTCACAAGGACCTTTGCAATTTCCTAAATGGTATTCCAGGCACACTTTGTATTTTCCTTTTTTAATAGCTGAGTCTGCAAGGTTCAGTGTGCAGTTACGCAGCTGAATGGTTTGTTTGATAAACTCCATCAGCTCCCGCACTTTTTTCACAGAAGTATAAGGGCCAAGGTATTCGGAACCATCATTGATCTTTTTTCGGGTAAGAAAGACACGGGGGAATGGTTCCTTTTTAATAACAATAAACGGATAGGATTTGTCATCTTTAAGATTGATATTGAACCGTGGCTGAAATTGCTTGATCAGCGTATTTTCCAATAAAAAAGCATCCTGCTCGGAGTTGACAATGGTGAATTCAATACGTACAATACGTTGTACCAGTTCATGGGTCTTGTAGCTGGTAAATGTCTTAGTAAAATAGGAGCTGACTCTTTTGCGAAGATGTTTGGCTTTCCCTACATACAATAATTCTCCGGCAGCATCATAGTACTTATAAATACCCGGTTGGCGGGGAATAGTGGCAGCAATATGTTGAAATTCTGCAGCTGTCATTGATACTCTTCCTCATTCCAGGTTACTTTGGTGATCGTTATTACCTCTTCTTCACCGGGCTTTTGAGTGGTGGTGGTTATCAGAAAGCTTTTATCGGTGCGCCAAAGCATATTCTGGGCAAAGTAGCCGTTTCGGTTATTTCGAACCCGGTCCACAATTATTCCTGTTACTTTATTGTTGCCATCTTTGGCAATTTCCGGACTTACGAGCATTTCCAGTTTTTTTACTTCTTCCTTTTCCGGATCTATTGGAGTATAGGTGATCACCACCCGTTTTATTAATGAATCATACCGGGATTCTTCTTTGTAACGGTTGGCTATTTTGGGATCTGAAAGGTCGGGGATATCTAAAAAATCTTTTGCCACAGACCTGAAATCTTCTCTCCGGATGTAGGTAGTATCACTATGCAGGCTATCAATAATAACAACTTTGCGAATGGAGTAGAGCGAAGTATCAATATGCGCTACCTGTTTTTCTACCAGGGACTGCAACGAGATGTATTTTTTCTCTGGCTCTTTATCCCCGTTAGAAGATTTACAGGCAACCAGTAACAAAGAGGCTATAGCAACTACCAAAACATTTTTTTTCATAGCATAAAATTAAAGTAAAAGCTGGCTAAAAAACATGAAACAGTAGCAAAGAAAAATCCCGTTTCCTTATATCAGTAACGGGATTTTTTTGCAAAACATGCTACTTCGTAGCAGAAAAGATGCAGTTAGTGTTAGTGCTACTTGAGCATGAGGCCCAGTTTTATACCAAAATCATAGAGATGTTCCTTTACTGGATATTTTGTAATGAAGCTCGATCTTGTCTGGTAGCGAACCTGTGGTCCGATCCGCCATTTTACTTTTCCTGTTGTGGATGCTGCAAACACTTCAAACCCGGTGTTGATGTTCCATTTACGGATTAGGGAAGGTATTTCAGCATAATTCTTAAAATCCGTTGAGAGGAGGTATGATTTGTTATCAATGACATAAGCAGGCTGTACATTACCGCCGATGCCTATATATCCTTTTCTATTCTTTGCCAGTTTAAGTTCAAGGCCAATTGGTACAGAAGCAGACACGTACAGGTTACGAAGCCAGTTTTCTTTAAATCCGCCAATATTTCTGTAGCTGGTGAAAGTTGAAACCGTGTTGCTTCCGCCTGCAGCAGTGCTAAGGGCTATGGTGGTCACTTCACTCGGATGACTGTAAGCCTTGATATCGTATTTACTTATATTAAGCTGAAGACCTCCGGTAATGGTAATGTTTTTTGAAAGCGGGTAACCCCACATGGCGCCAAACTGGAAGCCCAGATCCGGCTTATGGGTAACGATATTGTTTACATCGGGGACATATACATTTGCTAACGGACCTGCATTTCCTGTTTGTACAGAACGGATAAAGGCTTTATTCTCTTTAAGATCACGATAGGTGATCGTAGGGGTTACATAGATTTGCTGTAATGCGAATTTTTTGGTTTTCCGCTTCTGTTTGTAGTCATTAGCGGCAATATCCAATGCAGGTAACTGTAGATTGGGAATCATGACCACTGGCTTTTGCTCTGCTTTCGTTTCAGTCAGAGAAGGGTTAGCTTTTTCTGCAAAGGCTGTAAGTATTTCCTGTGCCGGTTCTGGCGAAACCACCATAGCGGTCCTGGTCTTGGTATTTACTGTTATAGCATTGTTGTTATGTACTGTGCCAACAGGAGCTATTGCTTCTGCCTGTGTTACGTTAGCAATTGCGGCGGCAGCTTCCGTGTTATTATTAACTGCAGCAGTCTCTGTATAATCGCTTTCAGTGGAATTATTAAATGCAGAAAGGAAAATAGTGGGTTGCTCAGTATTCTTTATTATAGTAGCAAATGCTTTTTTGACGGATGATTTGGCGGGAGCGATAAATACTTCTGCTGGTTTTGATTTAGAGTCGATAGCCACTGCTGCAGGATTAAATGCCGGGGCTGTTTGTGCTAATGGCATTTTTTTATCCGGGTGGTTTAGCATGACCAGGGTAACAGCAGCTACGGTTATCAGCAGTAATGCAATACCGATACCATACCAGCGCCGACGTACATGCAGCGTACTATGGATGTTGCTCCACACCTTTTCGGAAGGAAACATCCTGTATTGGTCAGCATTTTGTTTTACAAACTGCTCAAAATCTCTGTTATTAAATCTATTCTCCATAACCAGTCATCCAATTTGGGTACGTTTAATTTATCGTTGGCTTACTGCGGCCAGCCATTCAGTTTCATGTTTTGGTTTTTGTAGTATTCTTTTTCTAACTAAAATATCTTCGAGCATTGCCTTCGCCCTGGTGTACTGGCTGCGGCTGGTGCTTTCTTCTATGTCCAGCATGTTGGCTATTTCCCGGTGACTATAACCTTCTACTGCATAAAGGTTCAAAACGGTTCTGTAGCCAATTGGCAAAAGCCTGATACACTCTACCACCTGTTTGGCCTGAATGATTGCCGGCACACTATCTTCTCTTACCTGTACCCCGGTGGCATGAATAATATCCACACTTTCATTGAACTTCTTATTCTTCTTCAGGATATTAATACAGGTATGTACTACTATTCTCCTGATCCAGCCTTCAAAAGCACCCCTGTTCTCAAAAGTGTGCATCTGTAAAAAGACCTTAATAAATCCTTCCTGCAACATATCCTCGGCATCCTCCCGATTGTGAGCAAACCTGTAACACACTGCCAGCATCTTAGGGCTGTACCGGTTGTACAATTCCCGTTGGGCAATGGTATCATTCTTCAAACAACCTTTTATAATGGCTTCCTCGGTCATATGTTCCTTTGGTTGCCTGTAATTTAGACAATTTTTCTGTACGATTGCTGCACAGATTTGTAAAATTTGAGGCTTAAATTCAGGGGATTTTGCCTGTTGAACGGAAATATACGTGGATTTGTTGCGTTTTGAAAGCGGGCTATAAAAAAGGGCCTGTACTGCTACAGGCCCTTTTTGTTTTAGAAGCTTGCTCTTAGAGCCACTATAAAATTTCTGCCGGGGGCAGAGAACCCGGAGCCGAAATACCGGTAGTTCCTGTCGCTGATATTTTCCACTCCTCCCTGGAGTGCCAGGTTTTTGGAAAAGGTGTAACTCCCTCTCCAGTTTAGCGTAAGCCAGGCTGGCATACCGTCCGGAGTGGCATATTGGCCATTGTCTTCTCCATCAGGATTATAATCTTTGATCTTCTTCCATCCATTGAACATACAATAGAATTCGGTGCTGAGTTTTTTGCCTGTGTAAGTCAGCCCGGTTTTACCAAATACGGGTGGCACATGGTCCAGCGGCTTTTTACTTCCATCAGAATTTTTGAACCTGCCATAAGTCTGGCTGATGGTATTATCCCAGGATATGGTTTTGCTCAGTTCTACTTTTAGCCTTGCATTGATGCCTCTTACATAGGCTTTGTTTACATTCTGGCTGGCATAAATGGCACTTTTTACACTATTATACACAATAGAATCTTGCCCGTTTAGTTTGAAAGGGGCGGTTGCAATTGCATTTTTAAACAAGGTATAAAAACCGGTTAGCTCAAAAAATACCTTACCGGGGATCGATTGCGAAAAGCCAAGATCAAAATTATAAGTGTATTCGGGATCAATGTCTGCATTTGGAATAAGCACCCTTTTTGTAGCAGTACTGGATTCAAATATTCTTACCGCATCATCCACATTTGGCGCCCTGAAACCGGATGACAGATTTCCGGTAGCCCGGAAATTGGCAGATGGCAGATATACAAGACCAAGATTACCGGTAACGGCAAACGGGGTTTGTTTAATATCTGTAACCGGCAAATTGAAAAATGAATTGTCAATAATTGTCGAATGAAGAGAAACTGTCTGTAACCTGATTCCATCATTCAATATCCATTTACCATTTTTGATTTTTAAAAGGTGCTGTGCATAAATACCGAAGTAATTCATCTTATTAGTTCCATCAGGATAACGGGTATCTAATTTCGAAATAGCCCCGGTATTGATGTTCTTACGGTCTGCCACTGACTTTACATCATTCAGCTGCCCGTCAATACCCATATTCAGTTCATTGTTTTTCCAGGCCTTTCTGCCATCGATGATAAAGCCGATCACCTTTATATGCTCCCTGCGGCTGTCAAACCGGTCGTACCGGCGGTATTCTCTTTGCTGACGGCTTTCTTTGATATCCTGGTAATTAAGATTCACTTTCAGGTCATTTAAAAAACCAATTTGCCCCGCATTCAGTTCGTATGCGCCCATCAATCTTGTTTGGGGTCCGTAGAACCATTGTGCATACCGCAAAGTGGTACCGATACTCCCTCCAAAGTTCCTCGTATCCTGCAGGCGGTCATACCGAGGCACATCAGTTGAATTTGAATATTGAATATTCAAAAGATGCGATACTTTATCACTTTGTTTGAAAAGGAGTTTTTGTGCAATATCCCATTGCTTATAACCGGAGAAGCGTTGAATCCTGTCATCATCACTGGTGACCACATAATCAATGCCACCCCTGTTTTCAATGTATTGAGAACGTCTGCCAAAATCGGGATATTTAGATTTATAATGATCACCCATCTTCATGTCCCCAAAATCACTATAGGTATAGGATTGTAACCAGGCTATTTTTTTTCCTCCTAAACTTACATCAGCATGACCGGTTTTCTCCTCATTGACCGTACTGTACCGGACAAACCC
>JBEBIF010000718.1:0-1295 GCA_040080515.1 Chitinophagaceae bacterium
TGATATTGTCCAATATTTATTGGAAATTGGGGGCTACACTCCGCTTTTTGTTCACTCGCCGTTCGAATTTCCGACCCTGTGGGATTTAGGCGCACGGATGAGTGGTTTAAAGCCCGATAATTCTAGGTGGGGGTTTTAATCAATGTTATTATACCTGATCAGTAAGCTGGTCTCTCTATCAGCCTTATTTGTTTTCATTTCTTGCACTTCAACTGGTGAGAGATCGAGTTCAGACGGCGCTTCAATTGATGTTCCACAACGAATCGCAATTTTCGGGTGGAATTTTCAAGATCATAATCTCAAACAATTATTCTTAGTGAGCCTCAATACAAAAGACTGTCAGATAACTCCGTCAAATCTTGAGGACCCTGCTATAGAACAGTGGGCAAGAAATCACATTGAAGACATCCACTTGAATGTCCCAAAAGCACTTACTTCAACTGAAGCACGTTCTATTGCTGGTGTAGATAGTGTCTTGAGAGCCATGAGCTTTTCTGACAGGAAAGATAGGCTCGTTTTTTTTGAGGAGTATTTTGAGACAACAGCGAAATTTCGCATTGTGCGTATAAAACCTCTAGTCGGACGCACAGTAAATGGAATGGATACTCACGAAGGCGCTAAATCCATTTTTGTGTACCAAGACATCCTTACTGGGACCACCTCGATCATGGATATTGGAGAATGTGCTGGCGCGGTTGATACATGGTATATGGACAATGAAGGAAAGTATCTTTACGGCGCAACTGACCTACGCGAAATTGTAAAAGTAGATGCTCAGAATCTGAAAATCAAATCCGTAGATATTGGGTTCGACTGGCCGATCGTTCCCCCAAACGGTAAGCAGGTGTGGTACTACAGCGCACAGCTCGGCGCAATCGAGTGCTCAAGCGGACCTATGAAAGGAGAACGCATTGATGTGCCACAATTCGGTCGTATTTATACGGTGTTTGCTGTTGGGGAAGACGCACTCCTGATAGGCGGCAGATTGAACTTTCGTGACTCCTTTTATTATCAAGGGATGCACATTGTACTCATAGACATTAAAGGCAAAAAAGCCACCGTTCTGTGCGAACTACAAAAGTTTGGGAAAATTGTTGGAATCTCCAGATAGGAAAGAGACAAGCAAACGCACAACTGTATGTCGTCAAACTAATGTGGCATTTCAAACAATTACAAACCCTGCGATGGATTTGGGGGAGAAATAGGATGCCTAATCTACCGGTATACCGACGTTTCATGTCGGGTTCCTGCATTTCTTTGGCTGGGTGCGTAAGCTCCCCTGTCAAGCGGACAGT
>JBEBIF010000719.1:0-1295 GCA_040080515.1 Chitinophagaceae bacterium
TGTGTATGCTATCCTGAAAGGTGATGATGGCGGTGAAACTTTTGGCGGTATATCAAGAGTGTACGTCCCGGAGTGGAGCGGCTGGTCAATAATTGATGCAGTAAAAAAGAATTATAAGAATGGTATCATACCTAACAATACTAAGATACCAATGGCTGAAGCTGCCGTGGTGGATTATTACGAAGAGTATATCTGGCGCAGAAAAGGCCAGTGCCATTTAATAAAGAACCAACAAGTGGCTAACCTGGTGTTTGATGCTTGTGTGCAACATGGCAAAGCTGCCCGTATCATCAATGCTGCCTGCAAGGATGCAGGGTTTATTATTAAGATGGAGAAAACAAAAGCCGGTAAAATAGTACCGCTGAATAAAATTACCGGCGACACCCTCAACTGTCTCAACAGTGTGCCACAGATAGTATATCCGCTTATCTGGTTAAGAAGAGAAGCATATTATAAGGCAGATGATGACTGGGACAAATTTGGCAAGGGGTGGATGAACAGGCTTAATTCATTTCCGAAGGGTATATGATTTTTTTCTCATAAGCAGTTGGTTTTGGTTGCCCTGCTGTTTCTACAGCGGGGCTTTTTTTAGGGGAATAAGCAATCACCTAAAAATAACAACCATGAAAATTCAATTGAAGACTCCCATCAGCTACTATGGCGGCAAGCAGAAGCTGTGCTCTCTTATTCTTGATCTTATCCCTGCTCACAATCTTTATTGTGAGCCTTTTGTTGGCGGCGGTGCCGTGTTCTTCGGTAAGCAACCATCGAATGTTGAAGTATTGAACGATACCAATAAAGAACTGATCAACTTTTACCAGGTTACGCAAAATCATTTTCTCGATCTTGAGAAGATGATCCGCAGCTCTCTGCACAGCAGGAGGCTACATGCTGATGCCTCGGCTATCTATAATCATCCACACCTGTTTGATGAAATAAAAAGAGCATGGGCAGTGTGGGTGCTAACCAGTCAAACATTCAGCAGCATACTGGATGGCACATTCGGATATGATAAAAAGGGAAACACTACCAGCCTGAAGATTGCGAACAAGAGAGCCAGCTTTACTGAAGTATATACTCAGCGGCTGCAAAATGTGCAGATCGAATGTGCTGATGCGCTATACATCATCCAGAGCCGGGACACGGTTGACAGTTTCTTTTATGTTGACCCGCCATACCCAAATAGTAATTGTGGCCATTACAGCGGCTACACGGTTGATATGTTTGAATCGTTACTGAAATCCCTGAGTAATGTTGAAGGGAAGTTTCTACTGAGTAGCTACCCATTGCCTGTG
>JBEBIF010000215.1:0-6289 GCA_040080515.1 Chitinophagaceae bacterium
CATTATACAAGCTGGCTCCGGGTCCTGCAGTAAGCCCGATATTTATTTGGGCACCGGTAGCTACCAGTATCCCGCCATAGGCATGAAATTGAGTATAGCCCGGATATAGATACGGATAGCCGCTTACTGTTTCCTTCTTACCCATGTAATAAGAAATACCGGCAGTAACCAGGTAAGATATACGGGTTTCAGGCAACATTCTTTTTCCGAAAAGATGTTTGGAACGGCTGTATTCCACCTGGAAGCCCGCAAAATGCGTGGAAGAAAAATCACCCAGTGGTAACAGCATTCCTGCCGCCACTTCATTGGGCCGACTAATATGAAGATCGGGTTTTCGGGCGGCAGTATCTTGTGCAAGGCAACTACTTGTACTGACAATTAAGATAAGGGCAGCAAAAAGAAGCCGTTTTATTTTCATGGTAATGTGTAAAGTATCGGGCAGCTTTTTATTTGATAAGGACAAAGCTGCCTTTTCGTTCCGTGATATTGTTCTTTGCGTCCACCACTTTTAGCATCCATATATATGCATCCGGCTGTTGAAGGATCCCGTTAATGCGGCCATCCCATCCGGCGCCTCTTTCTGAGGTGGAAAAAACCCGCTGTCCCCAGCGGTTAAATATGCTGAACTCTTTGAGGTCATACATACCACTGTAAAACGGGCGGATGACATCATTTTTCCCATTATTATCGGGTGTAAAGGCGGAAGGAACATAGATATCATTGTATTGCAGAACATGAATGGTAACAGAATCCTCACTGGTGCATCCGTCGTTGCTAATGCCGGATACTTTGTAAGTAATATCCTCGAGCGGTGTGGCTACGGGGTTTCTTATTCCCGCATTGCTGAGCCAGGTGTCTGGTGTCCAGGTAAAACTGGCTCCCGGGTTATCCGTGGAAAGAAAAACGGTCTCTCCGATTTTAATGGTTTGATCAGGGATGGTTTTTAATGTAAAGGCTTTTACTTCAACCGGGTAAGAAACAGAATCATCCAGGCAGGAAAGACCAGACTGGATCTTTAGTTTAACGGGGTACGTTCCGGGACCTGAATAGGTGTGTACTGGGTGAATGTCAAAAGAAAAATTACCGTCTCCAAAATCCCAACGTATGTTACCAACCAGATTGCTTAGGTTGTCAGATTCATTAATAAAACGAACATAGCCGGAATCACATCGTACCACAAAACCAAACTCAGCATTCCCGGTTGTCACGCCGCCGGGCAACAACCTTTTTGATTTAAGAACTATACCACAGGATGTGGAAGAACTGATCTTCAATTTTACCGAGTACACCTGGGTAGGGTTCGCAAATGTATGAACCGGGTTTTGCACGCCACTCACATTTCCATCACCAAAATCCCATTGCCAGGTGATGGTGGCTGGCATATTGGTAAATGCATTGAACTGAACCGTTCCGGCACAACTATCCAGGATCGTGTATGTAAAACCATTATTGAGATCACCGCCGGAAACAAAATCATTGATATGAGAAGGAAGTCCAATAAATACAGAACCGGGAAGCAGATCAACCTGGTCTGCCACGAGATTACAACCTGTTCCTTTTACGTTGGGCTGATTGATCACTGAAAGTTTTGACGATGGCCTGGCACAATAGATCTTTTCATCAGCTGCCAGTTGAATATCATAGTACCCGGCCGGAGCATCCAGTTCAACCCGTGAAGCCCGTATTGCCGCAATGGTTGGCAGGGTAATTTCAAGCTGGTCAATTTTTCCATCATAAGGTCTGCTTACATAGATCAGTTTTCCATCGGGAGAAAATTCGCAATGAGTATAGCGGCTGTCAGAAAAGGATATCTTTCGTGGGTTGGTAATAGAGCCGGTAGCGCTGTTGAAATCGAAGCACTGGAGAAAATTGGGTGGGCGAATGATCTCATCAAATAATGGGAAATGTGTTTGACACAACATATCACCCGTTGGATTCACCTTAATAGTGCCTGCGTTCATTTCAGGTGAGGTGTTCAGCACATCACCAACTGTTGAAACAACCGCAGTATTCTGAATACCGTTACAGGTAATCAACCAGGACCTGAATATGTTGGAACCATTATCATTGGTAATTACCCATATATCTGTACCGTTTGCATGCCGGGCCGTTGCCAGTCTTTCTGAGCAGGAGGCCCACAGCAGGGTATTTTTGAAAAGAACTTCTCCTTTACCATTATCCCTTTTGATGTCCAAAAGCGAATACCGGTAACCATCCTGGAAAGTGTTTTCAATGGCATCAGCGGTAAAAATATAAAAAAGGCTGTCCGTACCCGGCACAGGCACAATGGCAATCTGGCAGGCAGATATATTGCCTCCAAGGTTGTCACCATTCAGCATTATCTGATGTGCTTTATTATATACCGTCTTTCCATTAGTATAAAACAACAGGTTTCCATCTTCATCAGAAATGGAGCAAGCAGCCTCATCAGAAAGCATAGCGCTGTTGGACAGCGTTGCAGGACCACTTTGAGAGGCGGAATTACTAAAATCTAATGCTGCGTTTCTTCCAAAATACCAGTTATTGTATTGTTGTGCTGCTGATTGAAAACCGGGAACCAAAAGCAGGTAAAGAAGTATTGTAATGAGTATTTTCAAATTGCCCCTTATTCAATGTATTTAATAGACAGTTGCCTCGCAAAATTGCTGCTTTTTAGCGGAATTAACAGCATGGGATAACTTTAGTGCAATAAAAGAACGATTTTTACGATTTTTAATAAAACTCTCTGCTATTGAACTGGTTATGCAGAATCTCAGGTATCCTTTTTTTTACGCTATCCGCCCATTGGAGCAGTGCCCAGTTTCCTGTTGCCGGACCTCAAAGTTCTAACCTCAGGCAGCGGATTTTAAAGATAACCGGTGATACCCTGACGCTCGATACGATCAGCATAATTCCCAATACTATTTCAATAGAAAATATTCCGGCTGCTGATTACCGGCTCGATTATATAAACGCCATTCTTTACTGGAAAAAACGACCGGCTTCGGAAACTATTGTGGTCACTTACCGGGTTTTCCCGTTCCGGCTGGCGTCCAGTATTCAGCGATTGAATTATGATAGTGTAGTAAACAAATTTTATGTAAAACCATTTGACATCAATAACGGCTATCCTTCAGGACAGCGGGGCGCATTTGATTTTGGCACCTTAAAAGCAGAGGGTAGTTTGGGCCGGCAAATCGGATTTGGTAATGCCCAGGATGGGGTGGTCAATTCAACACTCAACCTGCAATTAAGCGGAATGCTCGGTGACAGTATAGAAATACAGGCTGCCATTACCGACAACAACATACCTATTCAGCCGGATGGCACCACACAACAACTGAATGAGTTTGACCAGGTATATCTGCGGTTTAAGAAAAAAGGATGGCAACTTAACCTTGGCGATATTGATATCCGTCAAAACAAAAGTTATTGTCTTAATTTTTATAAACGTCTGCAGGGCATCTCTTTTCAAAACAATATCCGGGTATCCAAAACGGTAACTTCTAATACATTAGCCAGCGGTTCTATCGCCAAAGGAAAATTTAACCGGCAGGTACTGGAGTCGCTGGAAGGAAACCAGGGCCCGTACCGGCTTCGTGGCGCTAATAATGAATTCTTTTTTATCATACTGGCAAATACGGAACGGGTATTTATTGACGGACAATTAATGCAGCGTGGTGAAGACCAGGATTATGTTATCAATTATAATACTGCAGAAATTTCTTTTACTCCCAAAAGAATGATCACCAAAGACAGCCGGATACAGGTCGAATTTGAGTATGCGGACAGAAATTACCTCAATGCGAACCTGTACCTCTCGCAGGAATTTGAGATCAATCAAAAATTAAAGATTCGTTTCGGTGCTTTTAACAATAACGATGCTAAAAACTCACAGATCAACCAGGTGCTTGATCCAAAGCAAAAACAATTTTTAGCAGACTTGGGTGACAGTACGCAACGGGCTTTTTACCCTGCGGTCAGTCTTGACACATTCTTTTCTGCAGATAAGATATTATATGAAAAGATCATAGTGAGTCCTGTGGATTCTTTTTACCGTTATTCCACCGACCCTTCTGTAGCTAAGTATAGCCTTTCGTTTGTAGATGTAAGAGCTGGCAACGGCAATTATATACCCGACTTTAACGGGGCCAATGGAAAAGTATATAAATATGTGGCACCAATAGCCGGTATTAAACAGGGACAGTATGAGCCGGTACAAATATTGGTAGCCCCAAAGAAACAACAGATACTTAACCTGGGAATTGATTATGCCATTTCAAAGAACACCCTGATAAAAACAGAAGTGGCCACCAGTAATAATGATGCGAACACTTTTTCTTCCAAACATGATGGGGACGACAGGGGATGGGCAGGTAAATTGCAGGTGACCAACGAGAAAATGTTATCATCAGCTAAAAAAATGCTGCTCAGTACAGCACTGGATTATGAATATGTGCAGGGCAAGTTCAAACCATTAGAACGGTTGCGCAATGTGGAATTTACCCGGGATTGGGGCCTGGCACTAAACCCTGCCGCAGTGTCTGTTGATGAAAGCATTATCAAAGCAGCAGCCGGGCTGAGGGACAAAAATAATCATAGTATCTCTTACCAGTTCATTAATTACCAGCGCAGTGATAACTATAATGGATTTCAAAACTCGGTTATACATTCTGCCAACTGGAAGGAATGGCAAATCAATAACCAGTTTGTGATCACCAGCTTCAATGCACAAAACGATAAAGGAAATTTTCTGCGGCCGCAAATTGATATCAGTAAACGATTTAAACAATTGAAAAACTGGAGACTGGGCGTTAAATATAACCTGGAACAAAATACTGCCCGGAATAAAGCAACAGATACACTGGTACCACTTGCATTTTCGTTTGATACCTATGCAGTATCACTAAACTCAGATGAAAGCAAAGACAATAAATACGGGATCACCTTTTTCACCCGTTCTGATAAATACCCTGTCGGGAAAAATTTTGTACGGGGCGACAGAAGCCTCAACCTGAACCTGCAAACAGAATTACTGGCTAACCCCAAACGAAGATTTTATCTCAACACCACTTTCCGGAAACTGAAAGTATATGATGCCACTGTATCAAGACAAAAAGAAGATGAAACTATTTTGGGAAGGGCCGAATACCTGATGAATGAATGGAAAGGCCTCGTGGACGGAAGCGTATTGTATGAAGTCGGAGCGGGACAGGAGCAACGAAGAGATTTTGCTTACCTGGAAGTGCCTGCAGGACAGGGGCAGTTTGCCTGGATAGATTATAACAGCGATGGAGTGCAGCAACTAAACGAATTTGAACTGGCTGCATTTCCCGACCAGGCAAAATTCATCCGGGTCTTTACACCTACCAATGATTTTATCAAGGCCAACTATATCACTTTTAATTACCGCTTTGATATCAGTCCCCGGTCCTTATTAAATTCCCCTGACCTGAAAGGCATAAAAAAGATACTATCCCGGCTGAATCTAGTTACTTCTTTTCAAACCACGAGAAAATCAATTTCTGACGGCAGCTTTCAGTTCAATCCCTTTAAGTATGGCGTAAGTGATGATGCATTGATCATTGTAAATACTTCGATCGTAAATACGGTTTCCTTTAACCGGCTCAGCAGTAAATGGGGTGTTGACTTCAGCAATTTCCGGCGCAACGGGAAATCATTACTTACTTACGGTTATGAAAGCAACAAAGTAAATGACTGGACAATGAGGTGGCGCTGGAACATCAGCCGTGCCATTTCACTAACGTTGAATGGAAAGAAAGGAATGAATGCTTTGTACACGCCGCAATTTGCCAACCGTAATTATGAGTTATCGGTTTATAATATCGAACCCTTCTTTGTATTTATCCGGGGTACAGCATTCCGTCTGGTTACCAGCTATAAGTTTGAAACAAAGAAGAACCTGCCACTGTATGGTCCGGAAAAGTCAACTTCCAATTCCATCTTTATAGAGTCGAAGTATAATATCCTGCAAAGCAGTTCCATTACCGGCAAATTCACGTTTAATAATATTAGTTATAACGCTGTTGCTAATTCCACCGTCAGCTATATCATGCTGGATGGCTTATTGCCCGGCAAGAATTTCTTATGGGGATTAGGCCTGAGCAAGCGGCTGCTGAATAACCTGGAATTGAATTTTCAGTATGATGGTAGAAAGGCCGGTACTGCCCGTACGATCCATTTGGGCAGGGCAGGGATTACGGCGTTGTTTTAGCCCCCTGTCCCCCGAAGGGGGAACTTAGATCTGACTTTCATTTACTTTTTCCAATTGGCTTATAGTAATTAGCTT
>JBEBIF010000720.1:0-1291 GCA_040080515.1 Chitinophagaceae bacterium
CGTGTGCGCAAGCTCACCACCTCATCGATGTAGCATCATTTAAAAAAGCGCTCTTAAGCGCTTTTTTAAATGATGCTGTTACACTGACTTCTTTTTCCAACAAGGAGATGAAGATGCCCAAGGCTTAGTTCCTTCTTTATCGTATAAGTGCTTTGCGTAGGCTAAATTTCCTTCAAGAGTCATTAAGTCGTATTGGAGCTTATCTGCTGATACTTCATGATACCGTAAATTGATTTGCATCACTCCGACGTCTGCACTGTTTACCTTACCTCTCAAAGTCTCACCTTTTTTGTTTAATTGTCTAAATGTAGACTCACAGCGAGCAATCTCTGCAAGTATAGGTTCGTCTATATAATACTCACGAACATACTCCTCTAGTGTCTGAGGGGTGTGAGATAAGAGCGGGGCACTTGTGGCAGAAGCAGTAAGCTCTGGAGCAGCGAATGCTGCAGCTACAAGTGCAATAATAGGAAGTATCATATGGGAATTAAAAAGTCCGGGCTATCCCGGATTCCACATATGTTAGCATATTTTTTTATGCCTGTCAATAGCTTTTTAGTGTATCAGCTACGAAAAACGGCTTTGTGAAGCCATTTTCACGTACCACAATTGACCCCTTGTAAAGCCTATTGTTTAGATATGTTCACCAAAAGGTTCAAAGTGGTCACTACAGTGCTCACAAAACCCGTCATCAGAGCAAGAATCTTGGGATCCTTGTACCAATGATGTGTCATTTTAGTACTCATTCGATTATGAAATATTAGACTTAGCCCTTTTGGACTGCAGTAGTGCTAATGCGCCCCACAGACCCCCAAATGCATCCAAGGTGCCCTTTCGAAGCACCAGCTGCCCTTCTCTCTCTTTAAGCAGGAAACGCGCTTCCTTCTCAATTTCCTCGTATGGAATCGAGGGAGAACCAACAATCATTGGCCCTCCAAGAATAATAACATCAGGAGACCAGAACATGACTGCAGTATGCACACCCCGAGCCGAAAGCCTTGCGGCTTCGAGCCAAGGTTCCATTCCAGTAACCTCTTTGGGAGGCAGCCCGTATTGAGCCATAAAGCCATTACCTGAGGCCGCATCTTCTAGAGTACGGAAGGCTCCATGCGAATCCATAAGTAGTTTACTGGGCTCAAAACTATATGCAGTATCATCTATTTTTCCTGAGGAAATCCTGGCTCCTCCGACTCCGGTAGAAAAAGTAAGGTAGGCAACAATAGAAAACCCTTGCCCTGCACCATACACCGCCTCACCGAGAGCAACCAACGCAGAGTCATTCTCTAAAGTT
>JBEBIF010000216.1:0-6273 GCA_040080515.1 Chitinophagaceae bacterium
AAACCGGTAAAGGCTTCTGCCACATGGAAAGGCTGAGAAAGGAAACGCTGTACTTTTCTGGCACGGCCTACCACGAGCTTATCTTCATCACTCAATTCGTCCAGGCCGAGGATAGCGATGATGTCCTGTAATTCTTTATACCGCTGCAACATCAGTTTTACCCTGTTGGCACAAGTGTAGTGTGCTTCTCCCACGATCAGTGGAGACAATATTCTTGAAGTAGAGTCCAACGGATCCACCGCAGGGTAGATACCTAAGTCAGCAATTTTTCTTGACAATACCGTAGTGGCATCCAGGTGCGCAAAGGTGGTTGCAGGAGCAGGGTCTGTTAAGTCATCCGCAGGTACGTAAACCGCCTGTACAGATGTGATGGAACCATTTTTGGTAGAAGTGATACGTTCCTGCATGATACCCATTTCTGTAGCCAGTGTAGGCTGGTAACCCACGGCTGAAGGCATACGGCCCAGCAGGGCGGATACTTCAGAACCGGCTTGTGTGAAACGGAAGATATTATCCACGAAGAACAGGATGTCACGGCCCTTGCCTTGTCCATCACCATCACGATAGTATTCTGCAATCGTCAAACCTGACAGCGCCACCCTTGCCCTTGCACCGGGAGGTTCATTCATCTGTCCGAATACGAAAGTAGCTTTTGATTCAGCCAGTTCTTTCATATCTACTTTGCTCAGGTCCCAGCCACCTTCTTCCATGCTGTGTTTGAAAGCATCACCATATTTCATGATGCCTGCTTCGATCATCTCTCTCATCAGGTCATTTCCTTCACGGGTCCTTTCTCCCACACCGGCAAACACGGACACACCGGCATATGCTTTAGCGATATTATTAATTAACTCCTGGATCAATACTGTTTTACCCACACCGGCACCACCAAACAATCCGATCTTACCACCTTTTGCATATGGTTCGATCAGGTCAATAACTTTAATACCAGTGAACAGTACTTCTGATGCGGTACTCAGGTTTTCAAACAAAGGCGGCTTATTGTGGATGGGGCGACCACCAACTTTTGATACAGCAGGCAATCCATCAATTGGGTCGCCGGTAACATTAAAAAGACGGCCTTTAATGGCATCACCAACAGGCATGGCGATGGCAATTCCGGTATCCGTTACTTCCATGCCCCGCATGATACCTTCTGTACCATCCATCGCAATGGTACGAACACTGTCTTCACCCAGGTGCTGTTGCACTTCGAGTACCAGGATCTCGCCGTTCTCTCTTTTAAGTTCCAGTGAATTGTATATCTCTGGGAGTTTGCCGTCGAACTGTACGTCTATTACAGCCCCGATAACCTGTTTTACTTTGCCTGTATTTGCCATATTTCTGGTTTCTAGTTTTTAGTTCCTGGTAGCTGGTTCTAATGGAGTAAAAGTCACTTTTTTAATCGGTATCTACCCAGTAACAAGTGACCAGCAACCAGCATTCTTTTCAGGCCGCAAAGGTAAGGGTGCGGGGGTAATTCGCCAATTTGAAAATGAAGGTTTTTGAGGTTGGGGAAAAGCCGTGAAAACAAGGGCTGGAATCAAGCCGCAACTGAGTCCCATGCCGGAACAAAAGGCCGCCTTTTTAGAGGGATCAAATTCAAAAAATGGCCTGAAACCGGTCGGGTCAGGCATTCCTTTTCCTGATAATAAGGCCAATGGACGTAACCACAAACTTGTCAATCTGCAGTTTGACATGCACTTTCTGTGTATGCGGTTGAATATCCACCTGGAAATCTTCGGGTAGTCCGCCGAGGGAATAATCCAGTTCTTCTACAAAATGTCCTTCGTTTCTGAGTTCCTGAACGATCTGGTCTATGTCTCGTTTCCGGTAGATAACGGTATCATTATGATCCTGTGTTTCATCATTGGAGGAAATATTATACTCGGTAGTATGTACCGCCCAGCCGCCGGGCTTAAGGGTTTTGATCTGCTCTTTTAAAAAGGCAAATCCTTTTTCCATTGTGCCAAGATGTTCGAAAGAACAACTGCTCCAGTTGAAATCATAGTTCCGGAGATCTGCCGGAATATGATTCATATCCACTGCCATATACTCCACCCGTTTGTAAAAAGTATCCCTGTCGCAGATATCACATTTGTATAAGGAATCCAGCCCCATACACAATTGATTGCTGTTATCCCACCCTTTGGCAATACCCTGCTCAGGAAGAATATCTGTTGCCAGTATATCACAACCATGCTTTGCAAAAACAGAAGGCAGTGGTTCTGTTCCCACCGCAAATACCAACCCTCTTTTCCCTGCTGCAATGCAGCCCCGTTCCCACAATGCCTGCATGATGAATACAAATTCCCATTGCTTTCGGTGAAAGTTGGGCTTTTCATTCAATTCATCACACCACCTTTCAAACCAGCTACTGTAAAAATCTTTGGCTTTACACAATTCTGACCGGCGTTTGCCAAAATCAGTCAGCAATAAGGTATTCCATTTTCGTTGTACGGGTTCTGCTATCATACGGCTTCTTTTAGTTTTTCAGAGATTGATACACTTTTACATATTCTGCAGCTTTGGCTTCCCAGCTGAATTCATTTCCTCTTTGTATGATACGGCCGGCCAAACCATTCTTATTGTATTCAGCCATTCCATCTGTAAATACCTGCTGCATATGACCGGCCTCAAAACTGTTGAAATAAAATGCCACATCACCTCCTATTTCCGGCAGGGAAGTGCGGCCGGACAGAAACACGGGTTTACCAAATGCCATCGCTTCCACCACCGGTGCACCAAATCCTTCTGCTAATGAAGGCAGCGCAAATGCCTGGCAATTCTTAAAATACCAGGCCTTATCCTCTTCGGAAACCGGACCCAGTATCTTCAACCGGTCCTTCACTCCCAACTTATCTGCTTCCTTCTTCATCGCAGCGATATAATCCGGTTCATCTAATTTACCGGCGATGATCAGTTCCATCTGGTTGTCCTGCAGTAATGGTACCAGTGTATGAAAATTCTTTTTCCGGTTCACATAGCCCATTGTAAATAGGAACGGATAAGAAGGCCGGTACCCGGATGGCTGTTCCGGTGGCCTGCTTACATTATGCGTGCCATTGTGAATTACGTATAATGGTTTATTACCCGTATCCAGGTTTTCTGTCACATCTTTTTTGCAATGATGAGATATACAAATTACTGCATCTGAACGGTCGATCAATTTTTGAGTATGTAGCAAACTCAATCTTCTTTCCCGGGCGGTTTTATCCTCATGAAGACAGTTCAGGTCATGAATGGTCAGTACGATCCTGGTCCGCTTGTTTTTTTGTTTGGGTAATATCCGTCCTGATTGAAATGGTGCATGCCAGATATCGCAATTCAATAAGAAAGGGCGGAAGAATTGGTGATGCCATTTTCTTTCCACAATGCACTGGGCCCCGTTTTCAAATGAATTCAATTCTGCTTTGGGGATATATAAGGAAAGAGGGTCGCCCTGTTGGCGGAGCAGCTCCCTGTTTACATAATTACCCATGTTCAGGCAGTAGTGATACAGGCCGGAGTCGCGGTGCTTCATTAAATCACAATCGAGAATGATCTTGCTCATAATACGCTGATGTCATTTCAATAAATTGCTCAATATCCCTGATTTGTAACCTCCGAAGCAGTAAATGTACCCGTCATTCCTGTTTTTATTATGACCTTGTTCAAAAATTGTTCCGCAATGGTTACAGAACAGCTGTGGGGACTGACCAAGGTACAGGTATGCGGGACAGGGCATGAATATTGTTAGAGGGTGAAGTATCCGCTCCTTACAATTGATTCATCAAAAAATAGTTCAACCCATGCAAACCGGTGAAGCACAACGTGTATGAAAAAAATTATTTTTGACTGCGAACGAATGAAGTATCCGGATACGGGCCTGTACCATTATTGCCACAACCTGGGCAACTACCTGGAAAAAAATATCAGCCTGCAGCAGGAACAACTTTATTTCTACACACCGCCCGGTGAACAGGACTGGACATTCAGCCGCACCAATCATCTTACACAAAATCCGTTGCACAAATTTGTGCTCCCTTCTGTTTCATCATTTGATATCTGGCATGCCACCTACCAGAATACACACTACATGCCGTTGCTCAACAAAAAGATCAGGGTAGTATTGTCTGTACATGATCTCAACTTTTTATACGATGAAAAGAAGTCACCTGCCAAAAAACAAAAGTACCTGCGCTACTTACAGGGGTTGATCAACCGGGCAGATGCCATCGTCTGCATCTCTGAGTTTAGTAAAAAGGATGTGCTGCAGCATTGTGATATTAAAAACAAACCACTGTATGTGATACATAATGGCACCAACCTGTTGGTAAAACCACAATTGACTGCCCGGTCCTATAAACCCCGTAAGCCCTTTCTGTTTTCCATCGGGGTCATCAACAGGAAAAAGAATTACCATGTGCTGCTTCCATTGCTTAAGAATAATACCATGGAATTGCTGATAGCCGGAAAGAAGGATGATGCGTCTTATCTTTCTTTCATTCAAAAAGAATCACGGGAGCTGGGTGTGGAAGAGAATGTGCATTTGCTGGGCCGGGTTTCAGAACATGAAAAATCCTGGTACTTTAATAACTGCCGGGCTTTTGCTTTTCCTTCCATTTCAGAAGGCTTTGGATTGCCGGTGGCAGAAGCAATGAGTTGCGGCAAACCTTTATTCCTGTCAGACAAAACAGCGTTGCCGGAAATTGGTGGAGATGTTTCTTTCTACTTCAATGATTTCAATTCTGATCACATGCAGGAGGTGTTTACTATTGGCATGAAAGAATATAACGCTACCGGGCTGGAGGCAAAGATCAAAGCAAGGGGACTGAGTTTTAACTGGCATAAGTCCGCCAAACAATACCTGGAAGTGTACCGTTCATTATATTAAATATCTTTAGTACAACAATGAAAGTTTACAGACGTCTTCTCGCCTATGCCCGTCCGTTCCGGTGGTTTGTACCGCCTTTTTTTATTTTCACGATCCTGGCGGTGATATTCAGCGTTTTCCAGTTTGCATTGATCATTCCGCTGCTGAATGTGCTGTTTGATCACAACAATGGCAACCAGGTACTGGCAGCGCCTTCTTTTTCGGTATCAACAGGATTTATCAGGGATATATTTTATTACCAGGTATACCGGCTTAAAGCCATCAACCCTGTGTATGCCCTCTACTTCATCACTTTCATCATTGTGTGTGCGGTGTTGCTCACCAACCTCTTTCGGTACCTGGCTCAACGAACCTTGATAAAAGCAAGGACCTTGCTGGTAAAACGGATCCGGGAAGCGTTGTTTGAAAAGATCAATCACCTGCACATGGGCTTTTTTACAAAGGAACATAAAGGCGACCTGATCTCCCGTATGAATTCGGATGTGTTTGAAATTGAAGGCGTGGCCGCCAACTCACTGGAAGTGCTGTTCAAAGAGCCATCGATGATCATTGGGTATTTCGTAGCGCTGTTTTCCATTTCCACACAACTGACTTTATTTACCCTTATCATCATTCCGCTTTCAGCATTGGGCATTGCTACAGTACAAAAGAAATTAAGACGGGATGCCAAAGATGCACAGGCATCAATAGGAAGGTTGCTCACCATCATGGATGAAACGCTGACCGGCATGCGCATCATCCGGGCTTTTAATGCTACCGGGTTTACCCTGAAGAAATTCAGCCGGGAAAATGATTTTTACAGAAAGGCCAGTTTGGCCGGGTTTAAACGGAGAGAAATGGCACCGGCCTTTTCCGAAGCAGCTGGTGTCATCGTTGTTGCCGGTATCTTATTATATGGAGGCAGTTTAATATTAAAGAACGGACAAAGTGCCGCTGGTATCCAGGCCAGTGAGTTCATTGCCTTTATTGCAATCTTTTCACAAGTACTACGTCCGGCAAAAGCTATGGTGATCGCTGGTGCCAACATACAACGGGGCCGTGGGTCTGGCGAACGGATATTAGAGATCATCGATAAACCGGTTGAAGTAACAGATAAAGCTGGTGCGATCGATATTACCCATTTCACTCATTCTGTTGAATTCAGAAATGTGGATTTTGCCTACAATGAAACTCCGATACTAAAGAATATTTGTTTTACCATACCAAAAGGAAAAACCATTGCACTTATCGGTGCCTCTGGTGTGGGTAAGTCCACCATTGCCGATCTGATCCCCCGTTTTTATGATGTAAAGGAAGGTGCGGTGCTTGTGGATGGGATTGACATAAGAGAATATAAAATGGAATCCTTACGCAGCCTGATGAGTTTTGTAACACAGGAAACGTTCTTATTCAACGAT
>JBEBIF010000721.1:0-1281 GCA_040080515.1 Chitinophagaceae bacterium
TTGTCATTCCCGGCAACAAAGAGCATGCCGTGTGGACAGGAGCGGTAGCAGCAAAAGCTGTCGATGCGTGGTCGCCGGTAAATAAAACGTATAGTTCAAATCAAAATATAAAAAATTAAACCATGAACAACGATTCACAAGCAAAACAGCTAGTAAAAGAAAAATACACCGAGATTGCGCTGCAGTCAAAAGAAATAAATGCCAGCTCCTGCTGCGGGGCCACCGGTACCTGCAACCCCGATGAGGTGTATAACATTATGGCTGATGATTACACTCAATTAGATGGCTATAACCCCGATGCCGACCTGGGCCTTGGTTGCGGCTTACCCACCGAATTTGCAAAGATCAAAGAAGGTGATGTGGTGATTGACCTGGGCAGTGGCGCCGGCAACGATGCTTTTGTGGCCAGGAAGGTAACCGGCGAAAAAGGAAAAGTGATCGGTATTGATTTTACCGAAGCCATGATTGCCCGTGCAAGAGACAATGCAGAAAAGCTGGGGTTAAACAATGTGGAGTTCCGGCAGGGTGATATTGAGGATATGCCTGTTACCTCCAACAAGGCCGATGTGATAGTGAGTAATTGTGTGCTGAACCTTGTTCCCAATAAACATAAAGTATTCAGCGAAGTGTACCGGGTACTAAAGCCCGGCGGTCATTTTTCTATTTCAGACATCGTGCTGGAAGGAGAATTACCTTCTAAGTGGAAAGATGTTGCAGAGTTATATGCCGGTTGTGTGTCCGGGGCCATCCAGAAAAACGAATACCTTGCTATTATTAAAGAAGCGGGCTTTAAGAACATCACTTTACAAAAAGACAAGACGATCATAATTCCTGATGAAATACTGGCCAGCTATTTATCCGCAGACGAGATCAGCGAGTATAAAAAAGGAAAGACCCGGATCGCCAGTATCACGGTATATGCAGAAAAACAGGCAAAAGATGATCGCAACTGCTGTGAACCTGGAAGCGGTTGTTGTTAAACGGTCTCTTATTCATTCACAATAAAAAGTAAAGCCATGAAGACAAACATTCAAATGCAGAAAGACCCAACCTGTTGTGAGCCCGGCAGTATTTGCTGTGGAAATGACGGTGGTATTGGTTGCTGCTAAACAATCAGGGAGAGGCTTACGGGCTTCTCCTTTCAATTTTTTACAATGAAAAAAAAGATCCTTTTTGTTTGTATAGAAAACAGTAATCGCAGCCAGATGAGCCAGGCGTTTGCAAAAATAGTGGGGGGCGACTCCGTAGAGGCCTACAGCGCCGGTTCTCATCCTTCCGGCG
>JBEBIF010000722.1:0-1277 GCA_040080515.1 Chitinophagaceae bacterium
TTCTCCCAAAAAAATTGGGAGAGCTCGGTTACATCAAGATATCGAAAGACCTGGCATCGGGCATAGAGGCTGTTGGATTCTGGCTATTCTGGATATGTATTGCCTTTTTTGGCGTCTGGCTGTTCGCCAAGTTTTTCGGAAACTTTAAGGCCTTAAAAGAGGAGGGCTAGGAATGGCATCTGCACAGAAAAAACATATGGCTTATGGGATAGCGCTTGCAATATCATTTCTTATAACTTTGGGTTTGATATTTTCTCCTATTTTTCCTAAAACTAAAGCAGGAGAACCTCAAAACGGATTACAGTGGGCTGATGAGATGTTTAACAACCTTGCAAAGGGCTCGTCCTATTTCATCCCCAAGGTTGCAAAAAGTAATGAGGAGTTTATGGGCAAAATGTTTACTGTCAGCATCAAGCTGGGTAAGCCTGAGGATAAGCCCGGAGACGGTGAAAAGAGAGCTGAACGGGCATCTAAGCTGTTTACTGTTAATGAAGGTGCCAAGGTTGAAGTCAATGGTGCTGAGTTAAAGCTAGAAGGAGACCTCGGAAAGGTACTTGCAGCAGCTTTACGGGATTCAGAGACAATGTACAGGAATGAAGGGGAAAAGATCAAGGCCTTGTACGGGACAGTTATGAAGACTGATGATGAGAAGCAGATGTTCAGACAATGGTGGAATGTTCTGGATAAAATAAACAAGCAATTCATGCTAGAGAAGAAGGCTGCTGAGTCCAAGATTGTATCAAATGTAATGAAGAAGGCGGTTGAGGCGGCATATAACTTTTACAAGGTTGATGCTGTGAAGGTTAAAGAAAAGGCCGGTCTTATGGTGTTTCTGCTGGTCTTTTACGTGGTCTATACCATGTGGTGGGGGTTCGCAATATTCTTCATATTTGAGGGAATCGGACTGAGCATGAAAAAGGCCAAAGTAAAGAAGGAAGTCTAAGGAGGGATAAAATGAAAATACTGGTTCCTGTAGACGGTTCACAAAATTCAATGGAGGCCGTAAAAGTAGCATTAAAATATGCAAAGGCAACAAAGACAGATATATATCTCATGACCGTGACTCCTTTTATTTCAGGGCTTGATCTTGAGATTTCTGCCAAGGAGTTGGATAGTCTGACAGAAAGCATGAAGAGCCGCGGCGAAGAGGTTCTTAAGAAGGCCCAGGACATTTTAACAACTGAAGGTGTGAGTGCAAAAACGATCCTCGCTTCATCCATCTCTGCAGCTGATGATATTATCAGTTTTGCTGAGAAGGAGCTGTCTCTTATACACAT
>JBEBIF010000723.1:0-1275 GCA_040080515.1 Chitinophagaceae bacterium
GGATGTTGCTCCCAACTTTCAAGCGCAAACCACTGAAGGTGAGATTGATTTCTACGAATATTTAGGCACCGGCTGGGGTATCCTTTTCTCCCACCCGGCTGATTTTACCCCGGTTTGTACCACCGAACTTGGCAAATCCGCTTTATTGCAGGAAGAGTTTGCCAAACGGAATGTAAAAGTGCTGGCAGTAAGTATTGACCCGCTGGATAAACACCTGGAATGGCGGAAAGACATCAACGAAACACAAAACTGTTCTGTTGGATTTCCCATCATTGCTGATGAAAGCCGCAACGTGGCCACCTTGTATGATATGATCCATCCAAACGCTTCTGCTACGGCTACGGTACGTTCCTTATTCGTCATAGGTCCGGACAAATTGGTGAAACTGATGATCGTCTATCCTGCATCCACCGGAAGAAATTTTAACGAAGTATTGCGGGTGATCGAATCGCTGCAACTAACAGCCAAATATAGTGTGGCCACTCCGGCCGATTGGAAACATGGAGAAGATGTGATCGTTGTTCCTGCCGTTTCAACTGAAGATGCTATTAAGAAATTCACGAAGGGAGTGAAAGTGGTCAAACCTTATTTGAGATATACTCCCCAACCGGATGTTGATTAAGGAGACCATACAACAAATAGAACAGGCTTCATTACCGGAGGCGCTGGCAATCATTTCCCGTTTATTTCCCGCCGAAACCGTTTTCTCTTCTTCACTTGGCCAGGAAGACCAGGTGATAACAGATGCTGTTTTTAAAAACGGCGTTCCCGTAAAAATCTTTACGATTGACACCGGCCGTCTTTACAATGAAGTGTACGAATTACTCGACAGAACAACTGCCCGGTATAAGCAACCCATACAGGTTTACTTTCCCGAAGCGGCAGATGTAGAAGCGTTTGTAACGACCAAAGGCATCAACAGCTTTTACGAATCCGTAGAGAACAGGAAGGAATGTTGTCATATCCGCAAAGTGAAGCCATTGAACCGGGCGTTGAAAGGAGCTAAGGTTTGGATAACAGGATTGCGATCAGAGCAATCGACAAACCGCAATACGATGAAGATGATCGAATGGGATGAAAGCCGGCAGTTATACAAATTCAATCCTTTGATCAACTGGAGCTATGCGGATGTGCTGGAGTACATTGAAAAACATAATGTGCCTTACAATCCATTGCATGATAAAGAATTTATCAGTATTGGTTGCGCCCCCTGCACAAGGGCAATAGAACCGGGTGAAGACCCAAGGGCTGGCAGATGGTGGTGGGAAACAAGCC
>JBEBIF010000724.1:0-1265 GCA_040080515.1 Chitinophagaceae bacterium
CGAGGCGGGTTGAGAGATAACTATTTTTTTAATTTATAAGAACTTAAATCCGTGAAATAGCAGTTTCAAATCTGCCAAATCCCCGGTTATGCTTTGATCTCTACTTCAACACCGCTGGGCAGATCCAGTTTGCTTAATGCATCTACAGTACGGCTTGAAGAGGTGTAAATATCCAGCAACCGCTTATGTGTGGCCAGCTGAAATTGCTCACGGCTCTTCTTGTTTACGTGCGGGGAACGCAATACGGTAAAGATTTTACGGCGTGTAGGCAAAGGAATGGGTCCTGTTACTACTGCACCGGTACTGCGTACCGTTTTTACGATCTTTTCGGCAGATTTGTCCACCAGGTTGTGATCGTAAGACTGTAATTTGATTCTGATTCGCTGCGACATGTATGAATACCCAATTTTCTTTTGGGAGTGCAAAGGTAGGGGGGAGAGCCATTGCTTCCAAATAGTTGGGAAAGAATTTTATACGCTGTGGACAAACTTAATAATAAGTAGCTGAATCCAACCTATCGTCCTGATTTTCAGCCTCTATTCAGCGCACCATATCACTGTAACCTGAAGTAAGGGACTGAAGGGTTTCCCGACATTTGAAATCTACCCTGGAAATGGCACTCCCAACTGACTATCTGCCCACTAAATAACCGATTAATAAAAGGCAAAGGACCCAAAATTGGGTCCTTTGCCTTCTGACATTGGTGTTTTTCATAAATCGGCCCACGGCCAACCAGAATCTTAAAAACGGTGAGAGTTCCGGGGTGATTTTATGCAAACACAATGCCATAAGAAACTAATCTCCGTTGATCAGAATTAATTAAACAGCTTCTATAATAAAAAATCCCGCCATAAAGACGGGATTTTATGATTCCTTCTTAAATATCAAAGACTAAGCACTCACTTTCCCCTTCACCTTCGCTATCACTTCTTCAGCGATATTATTTGGTGCCGGAGCATAGTGAGAGAATTCCATCGTAGAAGATGCACGGCCAGAACTCAGAGAACGAAGCTGGGTCACATAACCAAACATTTCGCTCAGCGGTACTTTCGCCTTGATCACCTCTGCACCGGCACGGGTATCCATACCTTCCATCATACCACGACGACGGTTCAGGTCACCCGTCACATCACCCATGTATTGGGCTGGTGTGATCACTTCCACCTTCATGATCGGCTCAAGCAAAACAGGTTTTGCTTTTCTTGCTGCTTCACGGAAACCCTGCTTGGCGCAAAGCTCAAATGACATCGCATCAGAGTCAACCG
>JBEBIF010000725.1:0-1264 GCA_040080515.1 Chitinophagaceae bacterium
AGGGCGGGACTCACTTCTATGGAACATTGGTATGGTTTGCCGGAAGCTTTGTTCACCGATAAAACAATTCAGAACTATCCGCTCAGTTATAATTATGCCAATGAGCAAAACCGTTTTGAAGAAGCGGGTAAATTATGGAAACAGGCAGCGCAGCCGTTCAGTGATCACTGGAACAAAGTAATGAATGAGCTGCTGAATCTTGACTTTACACTCGACCCTACTTTTAATATTTATGAAGCCAACCGTGACCTGATGCGGGCAAGAAGAGCCGAGTGGCATGAAGAGTACACATTGCCTTCCTTATGGAAGTTTTATGAACCCAGCCGTGTATCACATGGCTCATACTGGCATAGCTGGGGGACCGAACAGGAAATAAACTGGAAAGAGAATTATAAACTTTGGATGACATTTATCAATGAGTATAAGAACCGTGGGGGAAGAGTAACCGTGGGTACTGATGCAGGATATATTTATGAACTCTACGGGTTCTCTTATGTAAGGGAACTGGAATTATTGCGGGAAGCTGGTTTTCATCCGCTGGAAGTAATCCGGTCGGCCACTTTATATGGGGCACAGGCATTGGGTATGGAAAAAGAGATCGGCAGTGTGGAAGTGGGGAAGCTGGCTGATTTTGCAATCGTAGATGCCAACCCACTGGAGAACCTGCAAGTTCTATATGGTACCGGTGCCATTGTCATGAATGAAAAAAATGAGGTTGTGAGAAAAGGCGGAGTGCAATACACCATTAAAGACGGGATTGTGTATGACGCCAAAAAATTGCTGGCCGATGTAAAAAAGATGGTGGATGAAGAAAAGAAGAAGACAGGGTTTAAGATTACGCAGCCTGGAATTAAGTAACGTCAAATAAGTCATATTGATCACAGGCCGAACGCCATATTTTACTTTTTTGACTAATAGGGTTAACAAATTGCAGGAATGAAATACATACCACATCTCAGCAAAGACAAAAAACTAAAAAAATTGGTTAATGCAGGCCAGCCGCATAAGCTGGTAAAAAGAAAAAACATCTGTACGTATCTCTGCGCTTCTATCATGAGCCAGCAATTGTCTACCAAAGTAGCAGATGTTATCTATAAGCGATTTATCAATTTATACAATGGGAAAGAGCCGGCGCCACAACAAATACTGGATACACCCTTTGAAATACTAAGGGGCATTGGGCTAAGCAATGCCAAAGTGAGTTATGTAAAAAATGTGGCGCAGTTTGAAATAGAATCCGGGATGGATGCAAAGAAGCTGGGTA
>JBEBIF010000217.1:0-6160 GCA_040080515.1 Chitinophagaceae bacterium
GTAGTATAGGTGGCACAATGCAACACCTGAAAAAAATGCCGGACGGAAAGATCCTGATGACTGCCGGAAGAAACATTGCAGCAACTGCTGATAACGGAACCACCTGGACCGTTGCTCCCCGGCCGCCCGTACCTTACGGATGGTGGAGTTTATTTGCTATGGACGTAACGCCAGGCGGAAGAATAGTAACCGGCGGTACAAGCGGAGTTCTTTATGATTCTTTACCCGGCAGCCCCTGGCGCACCCAGTACAGAAGCGTAAAACCATTAGATGCATTTGGCACACCTAATGATTTTTCATCCATGGACTGGGCAGATTGCAATAATGGCGTGGTGGTAGGATCAAATGGCACTATTGCCAAAACAACTGATGGTGGCAAAACCTGGATAGACAATTCGAGCCCGATCTTTGCCGCAGCACAAATAGGGTTTTCAAAAGTGCTGTATCCTGCTGTAAACAGGATGTACTTCAGTTCTTTTAACAGCCTTTATAAATCTCCCGACCAGGGAAATAATATAGATGTAATATTTACCGAACCCAATGCAAATGGCCAGCTAAAAAGTTTTGCTGCTATTGGTACAGATAAAATATGGATGGCCGGATACAGGTCCGGACCCACCACTGCTCAAAGAAGAGCATTAATATTCCGTACAACAAATGCCGGTGCCCTGGCACCCGTTTGGGATACAGTGGGTGTGTTTCCAACAGGGACATTTGTTCCGCAATTCAATACTATCAAATTCGCCAACCAGGATACCGGGTATGTTTGCGGCAGCCGGGGTAAAGTGTACAGGACCATCAATGGCGGTACCACCTGGACAGATGTGAGCCCGGATACAACAGTGAACAGCAATGCCACTAACAACTATTCCGGTATGAGCCTGGTAAACGGGCAAACGATCTTTATAGGAGGAAGCAGTAAAAAGCTATTCCGTTCTGTTGATGCCGGAGCTACCTGGACAGATCTGACGCTTTCACTTACCACACCGTCCACCATCTCCAACTTTTCGTCATTAAGCATTATTGAAATGAACGATATCAATAATGGATATATCCTGGCAGGTAATTATCTTTTGACCACAAGTAACGGATGGACCACCTGGAAATTTGACATGCCGCCTATTGGAATTTCGAGCATGATGCTTTATCCAAAAGTAAGCGGGCCGATAACGGGCAAGAAATTATTTTTTACAACTTTGCAGGCTTCCACTTTTGTTAACAGCCAGATATCCGCCACCATTCTGGAATATGGCAAGGATGCATTAATTAAGATTTCATCTTCAGAAACGACAACACCAACCTGCGATAATGCTGCACAGGGAACTGTGGTAATAAATGCCAGTGGTGGTATTCCACCTTATACTTACAGTGTGAATGGCAGCCCCTTTCAGTCATCTAATATCTTCAATGGTGTGGCACAGGGCACAAAAACTGTTGTAATAAATGATGCAGGGTGCGGGTCGATAACAAAAACAGTGACAGTTGGATTGAAGCCTAACCCGATCGTAAGTGCCGGTACTGATAAAACAATTCTTGAAGGAGATCCGACCCGATTAGCCGGATCGGTGGTATTGGGTAACCCCGTATCAATAGCCTGGACACCAGCCGCCACACTGACATTCCCCAATACACTGGATCCGTTTGCAAAACCAACAGGAACTACAATCTATACCATGACAGTTACGGATGCTAACGGCTGTGTGGCTGCAGATAATATGCAGGTAACAGTACTTCCTTATTGCCTCAAAATAATGGATGCCTTCACACCAAACGGGGATGGACAGAATGACCGGTGGATCGTGACCAACAACGGAGGCAACTGTGTGGAGCGGGTGTACGCCACGGTATTCAACCGGTATGGTAATGTGGTATTTAAAGATGATAACTATCAAAATGACTGGGATGGAACGTATAATGGCAAACCCGTGGCAGACGGAACCTACTACTATGTGATCAGTTATCGCCTGATCAATGGAGGTTCAGCAGTACTCAGAGGCGATGTAACCATTTTAAGATAATTAAACAGCAAACAAAAAGTTATGAGACACTATATATTGATCCTTTTTTCATTGATTGTTGTTTCACAGGTTGAAGCACAGCAATTGCAAACATCCTCGTTGTATGATATGCAGGGAGTATTTCACAACCCTTCAACTGCCGGAGTAAAAAACAGCATGGTGGGAGTAAGCTACAGATCACAATGGAGCGGCATCAGCGGCAGCCCCAAAACAGCAACGGTATTCGGCTCTTTTGGCATACCCAGTATGAAGATCGGCATTGGTGGTTATATCTATAGCGACAAAACCGGCCCTACTTCAAGAACAGGGGTGCAGCTTGCTTTTGCCAAGCACATTGTAATGGCCAACGGCAGCACCTTCTCTCTGGGCATTGAAGCAAAAGGACAGCAATATTCTTTGGACCGGGCAAAGTTGACAGCAACATTAGGAGCAGACCCTGCACTTGGTACCAGTGAAAACCGTTTTGTATTTGATGCGGGCTTTGGTATTTCTTATACAGGCAAAAAATTGCAGTTGGGCGCCTCGGTTTCCAACCTGGTACAATCTAAACTGAATTTTTATTCTGGCAACCTGGGCACCAACGAGCAGGCCCGTTTATACCGGCACTATTTCTTTCACGGTTCTTACAAGTGGGATGTGGATGGCTCTACCACGATCACACCCAATTTCCTGGCCATCTATCTGCCCAATGCACCCACTGAAATTCAGGGTGGTGTAAGAGTGGAGCACAAAGAATTATTTTTCTGGGGGCTTTCTTTCCGTGCCAAACAAAGTTTTATGCTTTCTGCCGGATTGCATATCAATAAAAAATTTACCGTAGCCTACGCATTCGATATTTACCAAACCCCCCTGAGTGTGTATGATGCCGGGGCCAATGCACATGAAATGCTGCTGCGTTACAATATTTTAAAATAGGTTTAAGAGCAATGGTTAATGGTTATAGTATAAAGCGGCCCCCTTCTGCGGGCTGCTTTCTTTTTTACAGCCTGCTGAAAGAAATACTGCTAATTTTAGGGCATTAAAAAATATATGTCCAGTCTTACTATCACCCTCATACAAACCGATCTCCATTGGGAAAACAAGGCCGCTAACCTGCAACTGCTGGAAGAAAAAATAAACAGCATACAGGAAAAAACAGAGATCGTGGTGCTGCCGGAAATGTTCACCACAGGATTTAGTATGAAGCCGGAGGAATTGGCCGAAACAATGGAAGGTGAAACCGTGCAGTGGATGAAAAGGATAGCGGCAGAGAAGAAGATCGTTCTTACCGGCAGTGTTATTATTGATGGGAGTCAGCTGGGTCAGACGGAGACCGTCGGACCCTCTTATTACAACCGCCTTATCTGGATGCTGCCCAATGGGCAATATGGGATATATGATAAACGCCACCGCTTTGCCTATGCAGGAGAAGATGATCATTTTTCTGCCGGATCAAAAAGACTGATCGCTTCTGTGAAAGGGTGGAAGATCAATCTACTTATTTGTTATGACCTGCGTTTTCCGGTATGGGCCAGGCAGCAACCCCGGCACGAGGGAGGCGAGTATGACGTATTAATATATGTAGCCAACTGGCCCGAAAGAAGGAGCCATGCGTGGAAAACATTATTACAGGCAAGGGCCATCGAAAACCAATGCTACGTTGTTGGGGTGAACCGGGTGGGTAATGATGGCAACGATATTCACTACAGCGGCGACAGTATGGTAGCAGATCCGCTGGGAGAAGTAATAGCTATTCAAAAAGATAAGGAAGCTGTTTTTACCGTTACCCTGGATAAAACGCACTTACAAGCCGTAAGGGACAAACTTCCTTTTTTGAAAGACGCCGACTTTTTTCAGATAATAGATCCTTCAGATGATAGATCCTTCAGATGATAGATCCTTCAGATGATAGAGAATAGATGACAGAGGATAGTTCTTTACTGGGCTGGCTATCTTTTTTAGATTAAATATTGAAACCCGAAATCGTAAAGAACTATTTAGTCTTTGACACACTATCATCTGTCATCTATTCTCTATCATCTACTGCTTATCTTTCTTAATCAGCTCCATCGCTTTTTCCGCTTTAAAATCAGCATTCCGGCGGATGGCTTCCACAGTGGGTAAAGAAAACACTTCAGGCTGAACACCCTTTCCATTTTTGGGAGCAGATGCATCAATCACTAACCGGAAAAGGGGAAGGCGGAAACGAACACCTGTTTCTGGCAATGTTACATCCGGTATCAGCCAGGCAGAATTGCCATAGGCACCGCCACCAGTTTCTTCACCCACCACGGTTACATTCTCCTGTTTGATCAATGCAGATGTAAACAAGGTGGTGGCAGAAAAAGAATTGCCACCTGTAAGGATATATACCTTGCCATCGTAGTGACTTCCTTTTTTGGGTTTAAAGTAATGACGTTCAAAATAACCGAAATGATAGTTACCATCCTTTTTCTTTTTAGTAAAAAGGGAGATAAATAGTTTATTCCAGAAATGATTTTGAATATAGCGCTGGTACGGACTTCTTTTTTTCACCGCATACAAAGAATCGCTGATCTTAAACGACCTGTTGGCAAGATAGCGGGTAAGAATGGTAGAGTTGGTCACACTGCCACCACCGTTGCTTCTTACATCAATGATCAGGTGGGTGATGCCATTTTTTTGGAGAGCAGAAAAGGAGTTTTTGAAAAACTTTCTTAACCCGTACCCTCTTCCAAATGAAGCCAGATCCATCATGGCAGAATGGTTGACGGTGTCAATTCGCAGCAGGCGGATGGCACTAAGCCGTTGTTCCCGGATCTCTTGTTTAGATGGCTGAGTAGCGGGGCGTAAAGGCCGTGTACCTTTTCTGTCTGCCGTATCAGCAGCGGGGTTGTACACCGGAATCACCACTGTTTTATTCTGACCGTTGCTGTCTTTGTAATCAATGGTATATTTTTCAGATAAGCCAAACAAACTGGTGTATACCGAGCCAAAAAATCCCCTGTTACTCAGCGATTGAAATTTATGCGTCCGGTTATACCCATCGGTGGAAATATAATTGAATAGGGTGTCCACCAGTGAAGCACAGCTTTTACCATTGATAGCAGTAATGATAGTGCCCCGTTTCAAAATGCTGTCACGACGGTTGAGATTAGTGGTTACCACTACTGTATCCTCCCAAATTTTCATACTCAATGGAAATAATTTCCCAAGTTTGACCGTGTCGCTGTATTTATTCCAGGCTTTGGAAGAACGGACAGAAGTGTGTCCGCAATTGATCTTTGCAGCCACATAAGTAAGCACTTTTCGAAACTGGGGTTCTGTAAGTGAATCTTTTAATTGCTCCCGGCCCTCTGTGAAGTAATGGTCCATACTGTCCCTGGAGGTGTACCAGTATAGACCAGGGTGGTGCTCCTTCAGCAGGGACTCATAAACGGAATAGTCTTTTTGTAATTCCTCCGGCGAATATTTTTTAGCAGGCGAAAAAGAGGATCTGCTTATGCCGCAGGCCGAAAGAGAGGCCGAAAGAAATATGTATAAGAAAAGTTTCATTGTGTACAAATCGTTATAAGATGATAATGGATAGATGTCAGATGATAGTGATTCAAAGAATAAATAGTTTTTTAGGTTTTCGAACTTTCAGTGTTTAACCTGGAAAAACAGCCCGCTCTGCAGAGAACTATCATCTATCCGTTATCCACTATCATCTATTTCAAATGGTTCCATCCCTGCGCCGTTATCGCATGTTTGCCCCCGCCTTTTGTTATTATAATTGCCCCGGTCACTGGTTCCGTCATATAGCCCACCACACTTATCTCTTCGCTTAACACCAGTTTGTCATAATCGGCAGGAGTAATGGTAAATACCAGCTCATAATCTTCGCCACCACTTAACGCACAGGCGGTAGGGTCTATTTCAAATTTATACGCCGCCTGTTTCATTTCTTCTGCCACTGGTACTTTTTCTTCATACAATACACAGCCCAGGTTGCTTTGTTTACAAATATGCAGTATTTCGGAACTCAGCCCATCACTAATATCCATCATAGCGGTTGGCATAATTTCCTGCTCTGCCAAAAACTCAATAATATCTTTTCTTGCTTCGGGTTTAAGCAGTTTGCCAATTACATACGATTCTCCTTCCAGGTCAGGTTGCACACCGGGACTTTCTATATAGATCTT
>JBEBIF010000726.1:0-1263 GCA_040080515.1 Chitinophagaceae bacterium
AAGAGAGCAACCCGACCCGACCGCTGCGTTGGAAATGAAGGCTGCCCTTGCAGACGCTGCGGAAAAAACAGCCGCCGAAAATGAAAGTAACATTACAACACCCGCTATTGACGATAACGAATTGCCTGTTCAAATAAACCCGGAGATCATCAATGCCGGTTTTGAAATAGCAGCGCAAATACCGATGCTTAACAAAAGACAGGAGCAAGAAGTAAAAGAAGCGATCGCTGCTTCTAAAAAAGTGCTGGAAGATGTGCAATGGAAGATGGTGGAAAAAAATATTGCGGAAGTATTCAGCCGCAGGGAAAAAGAAAGCCTGAAATACACGTATGAAAAAGCATTGAACAACGTGGATTGGAAAAACTGGGAAAATAAATTGCGCCAGGCGTATGATAAAGTGGATTGGGAACGGGTAAATGAACAATTGTCCAATGCCGTAAGCATGGTGCGGATCGACAGCCTGCAACGGGTATATGCTGATGCTATCTGTAAACTGGACCAGGCCAAAACAGAAATGGCAGAGAATAATCTTTCCGGAATTCCCGACTCCGATGTAACACTACAGCAAATTGAACAGAAAAGAAAAGACCTGATAAAGCTGAATAATTTCCTGAAAGCGGTGCGGTCTAAGAAGATCGTTCATTTATAATGTCTGACGGTCTCCGTCTGACATTATAAAACCTTATTCTCTCCTTCTAACACTATTAAAATTTGATGCTCTCCAACTGGCGTAGTAATGTCAGACGGAGACCGTCGGACATTACCAGCAACGGGGACATTTTCCACTGTACTTATTCCCGATCAGGAATCCCACCATTATTTCATGAGTTCCCCTGCTGACGGTGTTTAATGCAGTAGTGGTAAAGTCATATGCATATCCAATGTTGATCGTATTGCTTATGTTAAGTCCGGCCATGGCCGCATAGCCATTCTCATACCGGTAACTGCCACCCAACCAGAGCAGGTCCCTGTATTGCAATTTCAGGTTGGCTTCCGGTTGAAAGTTGGTGTTGGAAGAATTCTTTATATACTTCACCATGATAGATGGGATCGCATTAAAGTCCTCTCCTAACATAAAACGGTAACCTGCCGTCAAAAAAAGATGTGGTACCAGTCTGCCTTTGGCCAGGAAAGCTGCGTCATCGGTAAACACCAGCTTCTGAGGAATGATCTGCTGACCGGAGATACCAATAAAATAATCCCTGGAATATAACCAGAGGCCAAAGCTTACATCCGGTCGTATCTTATTCAATTCACCACTCA
>JBEBIF010000727.1:0-1259 GCA_040080515.1 Chitinophagaceae bacterium
AAGCCCTTGCCATGCTCACCTGCCTGTGCAGCAAGTATGGCTGCATTCAGGGCAAGCAGTGTTGTCTGGTCTGTTACATCATCTATAACATTTAAGATATTGCCAATCTCATCCGACCTTCCACCAAGCTTCCCCAGACAATTGGCTGTTTTTTCGACTGATGATTTGATATTCTGCATTCCCTCCATTGTCCGTTCCACTGAGGCCATCCCAAATGTTGCTGCATCTTTTTTAACCTTTTCAGAGAGCATCGCAGATTCTTTTGCTCTCTGCTCCACTTCTTTGACAGAAGAAGAGATTTCTTCTGCCGCAGTAAGCGTCTCCTCTGAAGCGGCAGAAAGCTCCTCTGCCATTTTGGCTACTTCCTTTATTGTTACGGACAGTTCCTCTATAGAGGCTGATGTGGTATCAACAGTCATTGAGAGGTCCTGTGCGCTGTTTGCAACCTGACCTATGCTCGTGACCATTTCTTCCATTGCTGCTGCTGTCTCTTCTGTAGAGGTTGCAAGGCGGTCTGTGCTGCCTGAAATCTCTGCTGCGGCTGAATTCATCTGTTCTATAGAAGTCGCTATATTTGCTATTGCTTCTGATTCAAGCTTGGTGCCTTCTGAAACCTTCTTGAATTCGACTTCTACTTTTGCGGCAACGTCCGAAGCCCGTTTTGAGCCGTTCTTAACCCTAAGAAGAATACTTCCGAGAGCCTTCACAGATGTATTGATAGCCTTACTCAGCCTTCCTATCTCATCACTTGTCTTGATATCTAAACTGAAAGAGAGATCTCCATCCGCTAATGATTTAGCAGCTTTTTCGATAGAGCGTATTGGCTTTATCACAAGACCTCTCAATATAATCCAAAAAAGAAAAGTCCCCGCTGAGATGCCGAATATCGAGATTACTGTAGTCCATAAGATGAAATTCATACTCTTTCCATAAATCTTTTCAAGGGATACCGCGACCTTAACAGCGCCCAATGTCGTCCCTTCCTGGGCATGGCATCCCTTGCAGTAAGAAGCGTTTTCAAGAGGTTTATAAAAAGTGAGAGACTTCTCAGACTTGTAAGATAAGGGGGCATTTTTAGCGGAAAGGGTCTGCATAACAGAAGACTCGATCGCCGGTGAGTCTTTAATAAATGCCTCTTTGCCTTGTATATTTAATATTTTAATATCCACAATACCTTTTACAGTCTTGAGGCCTTCAACAATCTGCTTTGATAGCGCCGCCTTTTTATCAACAGACTCGTGCATTGCCCTGGTAATATC
>JBEBIF010000218.1:0-6134 GCA_040080515.1 Chitinophagaceae bacterium
TAAAATTTCTCACCCATGCTGGAATTAATAGAAAGATTAAAAACAGAAGCCGGCCTTACAGACGAGCAGGCAAAAAAAGCAATTTCAACCATCAAGGGATATGTGGTGGAAAAATTCCCGATGCTGGAAGGCGCCGTGAATAATGTATTTGGCGGAGAATGATACCCGTCTGACCGTCCCGGTCTGACGGATATTACTTAATCTGTTTTTGCTGAATAGAACTTAAGGTAAGCCTTTGCCTTTACACCCGCTTCTTTAATATCCCCCTCTTTCCATTTGCCATCAGATGCTGCAGATGGTTTCAGCACCGAACAGGTTTCATCTTTATCTGATACAGACCAGGTGATCCAGCTCAGTTTCCGGGCTTCCATCCAGTCTATCCATTTCTGCCATTCTGCATAGTCCAGCGGGCCATTGCCGGTGGCTTCCATACCGGCACATTCCGATACAAAAATGGGCAGGCCTTTTTGCATCGCTTCATCCGTTCTGTCACGAAGCCATTGCTTATGTGTGCCGGCATAAAAATGCATGGTGTACATTAGGTTCTTATACCCTTTGATAGGATCAGCAGCCGGCAATTGCACATCCTGGTCCCACCGGGGTGAACCTACCAGTATGATATTTTTTTCGTCCACCTCCCTTATTGCTTTTATCACTTTTTCTGAATAAGCTTTTACTTCAGCCCATGTTTCATAATCCGGCTCATTATATATTTCATAAATGATATTGGGGTACCCGTGATATTTCTTTGCCATCTTCTTAAAAAAGGCCAGCGCTTCTTCCTGGTGGATATTATGATCATGCCAGTCAATGATCACATACACTCCTTCTTTGATACAGGCATCGATCACATTTTCCATCAGCAGTACAGAACTGTCGGGACTTTTTAAATAACCCCTGTCATTCAGCTCAATTCCCATGGATGCCCTGATGACCGTACTATGCCAGTTGGTCACCAGCTCATGTACCGCTCCTTTATTATAAAAGCGAGGCCACAGGTTGTGCCAGCCAAAACTCATTCCCCGCAATACCAGCGGACTTCCTTTTTCATCCACCAGTTGGGTACCATTCACTTGCAACCAACCATGCTTTTTAACCGGCTGGGCCTCCACTACAAACAGCAGCAGTAACAGACAGACGGTGCAATTAAGTTTTTTCATTTGCTTATTTTTTATAAATATTTCCCAGGTCCTTTTCAAATAATGTATAGGGGTCGTTATAGAATTTTAAAAAATCTTTTTCCGAAACATGACCGGGAAACGGAGCATAATAATGGGTGGGGCTCCGGCTGTCATTTCGCCAAACCAATACATAACACAACCGCAGCTTACTACGCTGGATCGTTGCTAACAAACTTTGTGTCCACCAGGCAGTATCGGGAATAGATTCCAATCCTGTTTCTGTAAAAGCTGCCAGTTTTCCTGCCTTAACTGCATAGTCAGCAACTATTTTCAATTTTTTATACCCTGCTTCCAAATTGTAATGCCCGTCGCGGCCAAAGTCGCCATAGTTATCCATCCCCACCATATCCACCCATTCATTACCGGGATATCGTTCCAGGAATTTTTCTTCTGTGTCAAATTTATTATCCGGTGAAAAAGCATAAATAAAATTATGAACTTGCAAGGTATCCCGCAGGTACGAAACCGTGAACTGCCATAATGTTTTAAACTCCTGCACGGTACAATGTCCCCTGCCCCACCAAAACCAGTCGCCATCAAATTCATGATACGGCCGGAATATCATGGGCACTGCTTTACCATCCTTCCCTTTAGCAGACCTGGCCAGCTCTGCGATTGTGGTAAGAATGGCTTTATATTTCTCCTGATGTGAGCCACCCGGTATGATATGCGGCACTGCGGCAACTGCCGTAGAATCATTCCAATAAAAATTAGTTTTAGAAACAGGATTATTAAAATGCCAGGATACCGTGATCACACCGCCACGGTCATAAGTCTCACCAATATATTTACGCAATGATATCTTTTCTTTTTCTATCATACTGTCTGGTCTTCCATACAGACCGCTGAAATCAACACCGATCACTGCAGGATGGGAACCTGTCACCGATTTTACATCACTCCGGTCATCATCACCATACCAGCCATGCCCATATTGTGTGGCGTGCTGGTGACCAAAAAGAATATGGTCCCTTGAAAGTTTTTCCAGGTTCTTATACAACGCTTTGGTCTCATCGGTTGCTTTTGCATCAATCAGCTTATACTGGTCCTGCTGCGCCACTACTAATAAGCACAAACTGTTCTGCAGCATGAAAAGAAGTATTCTGTTACTCATGGTTTTTACTTTTTAAAAGCTCAGCGTCAGCCAGCCAGTCCGTTAATCGTTCCGGCCAGGTATGAATAGTTTTCAATGCTGAACGGTTGCCCATATTAAATGCATGCTTGCCCTGTGCATATAAATGCACTTCTGTTCTTACACCGGCATTCCGGTATAATTGCAGCAATTTTACAATCGGCTCTGAACAACAGACATCATCATTTGCAGCCAGCATAAATAATGGAGGTGCCTCCTTTGTGATTGAATCCGGAACGGCAAGAGGGCCGGGATAGATCAAAATAAGAAAGTTGGCTTTACACTTTCCGGTATCAATAGCGTCAGTCATCATTTCATTTCCAGTAAAAGGGTTCAACGCCACCCAACCTGCCAGTTCGCCACCGGCAGAAAATCCCATCAGGCCAATCCGGTTAGTGTCCAGTTTCCAGTTGGCAGCTTGTTGTCTTATTAACCGCATAGCTCTTCGTCCATCCTGTATCGCATGTTCCTGTTTATATGGCGAGCCTTCTTCTCTGAATAAGCGGTACTTCAATACAAAAGCAGTTACGCCTATGCTATTGAAATAGTCAGCTGCCTCTTTTCCTTCAGCATTAAATACCAGTTCCCGGTGTCCGCCTCCGGGGCAAATGATCACTGCTGCCCCATTGGCCTTTTCTTTCGGTGGAAGATATACGGTCAATGAGGGGTTATGAATATTTTTCACCCACCAATCCTTTGCCAGCTCAGGTTCATTTTTCCTGTCTTCAAAACCCGGGGCGCCATCAGGCCATAAATAAATTATGTTTTTAGTATCCTGCGCCTTCAGGATGCAAGGAAGCATCGTTACTATAAGAAAAATGCACCAGGTGCTTTTCATACAAAATTATTTGCCTGTTAGTTTACTTAATTATCGGTCCACTGTTACTTACAAAAGAAATATACTTACTATCCGGACTCCAGGATGGCGTATTGATAGTTCCCTGTCCGCCGTACAAATAAGCGATCGCTTTGGGGGCACCACCGCTTACCGGCATCAGGCGCAGCATTACCCTTTTATAAAAAGGATGATCACCCGGGTCAATAGTGGTAGGGAAAGAAATAAAAGCGATCCATTTATTATCGGGTGATACATGAGCAAACCAATTATGGTATTCATCAAACGTCAGTTGCTCCTGCCCGCTTCCATCCGGTTTCATACGCCATAGCTGCATGGTACCCGTTCTGTTATCATTATAATAGATCCATTTCCCGTCGGGTGAATATTCAGGCCCGTCTGCCAATCCTTTTGAATTGAAAGTGAGCTGCACTTCCGGGCCGCCATTTATCGGTTTCCTGTAAATATTATACGCCGGCCCTTTGCTGATGCGCTGTGCGGTATAAACCACTTCTTTTCCATTGGGGCTCCAGCCATGCAGGTAAGAAGGTGTGCTGTCGGTAACCAATGTTGGCTCACCACCGGTGAGGGGTAAATAGTAAACAGTACTTCCTCCGCCGGGCATACCATCCCGGTGAGAGGAGATACCCAGCCATTTTCCATCAAAGGAAATTACATGGTCGTTATTATTTCTTTTGGCAGTACCGGTATTCAGCAGCACTGGTGTACCACCTGTAAGCGAAATAGTATAAATGCTGCCGCCCTTGTTAAATAATAAATTCTTTCCATCTGGCATCCAGTTGGGTGCTTCTATTCTTCCCTTGTCCTCATAAACCACCAGCCTGCTTCCGTCAAACACATTCATCGTTTCCAATTTGCTTCCCAACGCTCCATCCCTGTAACCGTTATGTGAATCCGGCACCGTTTGTTCAATGCGAACATTCCAGGCCATGCCTTCCTCCTGCACCTCAGCATTATGGCTGCATAAGAATAAACCTGCCAGTACTTCATCCGGCATATCAATAGCATCTGTTTTGCCAGTTTCCTGCAGGGGTTCTCCAAAATTGGCCACCCGCATGATAAATGTTTTACCGCTCCGCTCCAATTGGATGATGCCCACATTTCTTTTCATAGAGAACAGTTCATCCTCCGGGTCTCTCATATAGGCACCCCGCAATCTTCTCCACTGCAAAACCGTCAATCCATCGCTGTGCAGCACCGCACTCATATGTGCTGCATCCTCCTGCTCCGAAGCCCTGATCATCCAGCCAATTTTCCGATGCGGGTCAGTACCAGTTCCCACTAATTTTACATTTGCCGTTAGTATAAAGTCTCCTTTTATCTTATTATATGCATAGTGAAATTCGTCCCGGTTGAACCAGATATTATAGCCGCCGCCTTTGATCGTATAAGATTGCAGCTGGCTATCGAAGGATACACTGCCTTTGACTTTAGGCTTACCAATATCTGCCTGGTATTGAAAAACACCGGCATTGTTTATTTGTGCCATAGATACTATAGTGCTCAATGAAAAAAGGAGCAGCAGGTAAAATTTCATAGCAATCATTTTTAGTTTAGCAAAGAATAGTTCCGGGGTAACAGATTATTTCTCCTTGCTTCAATAACTCCACCGCCCTGTTGGCAGCCCTTGCAGTTAGGACCATATAAGTTAGCGAAGGATTTTTCTCCCATCTCCCGAATATCAGGGCCGGGTGCCTGCGTAGTAAGTATTTATTGACCTTGCCTCCTGAATATAAGCTAATTGCAGGGTGTATAAAGCCACGAATCACTTTTGGCTAATAAAGTAATCTAATAAGATAAAAAAGTACCACTATCACCACTTCAGCTTCTCCAGGTAGTCCATGTTCTGTTGCATGCTTTCAAAAGGAGTGCTTGCATATTCTTCCTGTTCCACAAAAAAGTATTTTAAACCCGACTGTTTGCTGTGTTGCAGCATTTGCACAATATCCAGTCCGCCTTTACCAAATTCCACACTGTGTTTCTTTGCCACATCCATATCCTTTAAATGCCAGAGAGGGAAACGGCCCGGAAAGCTGGTAAAATAATCAAGCGGGTTCTTACCTCCCACCAGCACCCATCCCAGGTCCAGTTCCATATGTACCAGGTCAGGATCTGTATTTTTCAGCAGCACATCATATAATACTTCACCCTTTTCACTTTCAAATTCATACTCATGATTATGATAACCAAATTTTAGTTCCCGCTTTTTGGACTCCTCACCGGCTTTATTAAATGCTTCGGCCACCCGTTTATAGTTATCAATCGTTTGTCCGTTAGTAGGCATGGTGGAACAAATGACATATTCCTGTCCGCTTTCTGCAGCTTCATCAATAGTGTGCTGCCATTTATCATCAATATGTACATGGCCGCTGCGTAAGGTCATCCCCAGGTCGGCACAGGCCTGTTTCATTTCTTTTGGGGTCAGCCCGTAATAATGTCCTTTATCACTTCTTGCCGATTCAATTTGTTTTATCCCTAAAGAAGCAATTCTCTTTAAAGTACCCAATGCATCCGCCGCCATTTCCTTCCGGAAGGTATATAGCTGAATACCCACATTCTTGATTTTTTTGGGTGCTGGTTCAAAAGAAGAAAATAATACCGAGCCCAGAACAAGGCCCGATGTGTTTGTAATGAATTGACGGCGGTTTTGCATAACGATCATTTATGGTAAAACGGTTATTCTTATATTACCTCAGGCTTTTAATATTGCCTCAATCACATTCAGTTCTTCTACAGAAAAATGCAGGTTACTTAAGCAAGCCAGGTTATTTTCCAGTTGGCCGACTGAACTTGCTCCTACCAGTACTGAGGTAACCCGTTTGTCTTTTAATAACCAGGCAATCGCCATTTGTGCCAATGATTGCTGGCGTTGTTGTGCCACTGCATTTAACCGTTTTATTTTAGATAATACTTCCGGTGAAATATCTTCCTGTTGAATGGCCCCGTTACTTAAGCCCCTGCCCAC
>JBEBIF010000728.1:0-1258 GCA_040080515.1 Chitinophagaceae bacterium
CTCGGCCACGCGCGGATCGCCGGCGCCATTGACCCGGACATCACTGTAAAAACTTTATAATTTCCTGGAAATGGAATAAACGAGAATACCACCAGAACGCCTATCAGCACCAATAGAACCAAAATCGTATTAAGAACTGCCTTGAATATTTTTCCAATCATATAATAACTTGTCATCCTGAGCGTAGTCAAAGGATCTAATTATACTCCTCGCCCTGCTTGTTACGCAACTTGTTAAGTAACTTGTTGCGTAACAAAGAGAGATTGGACTAGAACTGTGAAGCGTCTTGGTGTAATTCCCAAGTGAAAGTAGCCGTAACAGTTTTTCCTTGCATGGTATTATCCATAGCAGGATCAACTTGAGCATTGGTCCAAAGCGTGGCGGTAGTTCCACTTGCAATCCCATCATTAATGCCGTATGGAGTTATTCTTATCTTTCCAACTGCTAAATCTGCTAGAGTTACCCTGCCATCGCTGTTCCTGTCCATTCCGTTGCCAGATCCAGTTGTTAGAGATGGATCATCAGCAGTATTGGCATTAGGTCCAGTAATTTGCGCTCCAGTGAGACCATCAGCAATTCTGTATTCGGCATCTCCAGCTGTCCAGCCCGGAACATCAAACCTTACTGATCCAGGACCGGTCTTGTCTTTCCCAAACCTTAAAGCATTTGTAATGCTTGTTGGATAAACAATATATTGAGCTAATGCAGTATCGCCACTCAAAGTTACTGTTAGATCCAAATGGTTTGCGTTTAATGTTCCTGCATTCTTAACATCGATATACTGCTCGGGAAGAATGTTACCAGGAGCCAAATTGCTACCACCATAGGAAGCAGTGATACTTTTAGCAAAGCTTTCATTTCCATCAGCAACTTGCAAATCCAAAGTTCCTGTTCCGTAAGTGTTGTTATTGCTCACAGCTTGAGAGCTGAAGTATGAATAAGTAGCCACACCAGCCACAGCCGCGACGGCGACGACGATTACGAGGCTCTTAATTATATTTTTCATTTCATATACACCTGCCTTTCTAGCTTGCCCCGTTAAATTCCGCGTAACGGATTATTTAACGGGGTGAATCTTTTCTTCATAAGCAAGTCTCTTTAAGCCCCGGCCTGGGGCTTGCGCCCTCTCGCGAGGGCTTAAATTTTTTGCCTATTTAAAAAGCCAACCTACGCCCGCCAGCAAAAACTAGCAGCCATAAGTCGGCCTTCTGACCCTGCTTTTTCACACCAAAAGAATACCTCACCCATACTATTCTCC
>JBEBIF010000729.1:0-1256 GCA_040080515.1 Chitinophagaceae bacterium
ATTTCCAGCAGCCCCATTAGGTGCTCCATTAACTCCAGATAAATCTACATCGCCACTAGGTTTTAAATTACTAGCAGTAGTTCCAAAACCAGTATCGCCTCTTCCTGCATTATTGATTTGGGGTCCACTTGCAAAATTTGCAAGAGTTCCGCTGACTGCTCCAGGGCATCCAGCACCTTTAGAATTTGTCTGACAGCTACAAAGTTTTGCATCGTAACCAGCGCCTGGAGTACACGTGTTTATTCCGCCGTAAGCAGCACAACCAGTAGCTTCAGGATTTGTAAGACAGTCTGAAGGAGGTACAATTTCATCGCAACTCGCACCAGAAGCACCCGAATTTGATAATTTGCACATACAAGTCATTGAGTCTCTCAGTGCAGTACCTACACTTGCTAAAGCATCGCTAATCATACTTTTGCCTTTTTCGACGTCACCAGTAGTACAAGTCGCTAACTTATCGTTCATATTTTTTTTATGTTCGGCCATTTTTGCATCAAAGTATTGTTGATTAATTGCTTGAGTAGCAGGTGCCGTACCAATTTTTTCACGACATGATTTTTCTAAATCTTCTACTTTTTTAGTACTACAATTTGAATCACACGTTTTTATAGAAGTATCACATCTATCTCTAGCGGCATCAAAAGCTTTCATACCCATGTTAGCAGCAACACTCGCAGCAAAACATTGCTCTTGAGCACCTGAACCCGCTTTATTAGCTATGTATAATCCCTTACCTGCATTTGCCAAAGCCTTGGTTTCTTTAGTTTCAGCATCTCTGTCAACACATTCAGTTTTTGCTTCACCTTGGCTGTCGCTACACATTTTAAAGTCACCATCCGCTCCTGCAAGACAATCTTTTAAATCTTGAGTGGCTTCAGTTGCTAAAACAGGTGTTGCGCTAGCTTGAGTTTCTTGAGCTATTAACCCAGCACACTCTTGCTGACCGGCATCGCTCATAGGTACAATCCGAGCCGGAAGCAAAAGTTTGCACTGACATTGCCCTGAACTAGCTCCGCCTTCTTCTTCACCAGATGATGATGCATTTTCTAAATCGTTATAACTATCACAAGTTTTGGCTTCAGCTGCGGGTGGTGTTACTCTAGTATTTGCTGGTGCTAGCCCTGCCGTAACCGCAGGTGTAGGTCTAGGTCTTCTAGAAGGCGCTGCTGCCGCAACTTGTACGGGTACTTGAGCTGGCTTTGCCGCTGCAACATCTTGCGCTGAGAATGGAAAAGTTCTTGAACAGTTTTATCATC
>JBEBIF010000219.1:0-6095 GCA_040080515.1 Chitinophagaceae bacterium
GGCCGTATCGGATTCCATGAAAAATAACTTTTTCCCGGTCATTCTAAGTGGTGACCATAGTACCGCCGGCGCCACCATTGCAGGCATTAAAATGGCAAAGCCTAAAAGTAAACTCGGTGTAATCTGGATCGATGCGCATGCCGACCTGCACACACCCTACACCACCCCATCAGGGAATGTGCATGGTATGCCGATGGCCGTTTCTATTAATAAAAACAATGAAGACTGTGCCGTTCATGACATTGATAAGGATACCGCCACCCATTGGAATTATCTGAAGAACATTGGAAAGATGGCCCCCAAAGTACTACCTGAAGATGTGGTATTTATTTCGCTGCGGGATTATGAAAAAGAAGAGCGCCACCTGATTGAGAAATATGATATGAAAGTGATCACCACCAAAGAAGTACGGAGCAAAGGCGCCGAGAATGTGGTAAGGGCTGTATTGAGATACCTGGCTGACTGCACCGATATTTATATTTCCTTTGATGTGGACAGCCTTGACTCTTCTATTTCTAAAGGTACCGGCACCCCTGTCAGCAATGGATTAAAAGAGCGGGAAGCGGAAGATCTTATCAGCAAGTTCATGCAAAACCGAAAGGTTTGCTGTTTTGAAATAGCCGAAGTGAACCCCACCCTTGATAAGGAAAACCTGATGGCAGAGATCGCTTTCAATATTCTGCAGCGGAGTGTGAATGTATTGATGATGAATTAATTTGCAGCTATGAAAAAATCGATCCTCTGTTTATTTTTTCTTACAGGTTGTCTTTATCATGCAACTGCACAATCAAACACCTACCTGGATTCCATGCAGCAATACCAGGAACGGTATGTAAAAGAGCATGGAGTGATAAAAGGCAAAGACAAATCGCTGCTGCGATTTTTCCCGGTATCAGAAAAGTACAAGGTAAAAGCCAGTTTTCAGAGGATCTATGAAGCCTCCTGGTTCAATATGGAAACCTCCGGCAAAGAAAAACAGGTGTACCGGGTATATGGTGTTCTTAATTTTGAATTGAATGACACTGCCGTGAAATTATATGTTTACCAGTCGCAGCGGCTAATGAACACAAAAGAATATGCCGATCATTTATTTGCCCCTTTTACAGATAAAACGAACGGTGAAGAAACGTATGAAAACGGCCGTTATATTGATATGACGGAAGCAGATCTTTCCGGTGACGTTTATTTCCTCGATTTTAATACAGCATACAATCCCTACTGTGCTTATGTAAGCAACACGTTTAATTGCCCGATACCTCCAAAAGAAAATGACCTTCCGGTTGCCGTCAGGTCAGGAGAAATGAAATACCGGAAAGGGCATTAATTGGAATTGACCCGACCCCTTTTTTCAAGCCGTTTATCAAAAATTAATGAGGAATTAAAAGAACTGTTCTTTGCTTTGCATCGTAGATATGGCATCGAAATAGAACCAACTATGTGCTTTAAAATCGCTTTTTTTACCTTTCTCACAATAATTTCTGCCCAGGCTGCTGCCCAAAAAGGAACAATTACCGGTTTGATCACCGATGCAGAATCAAAAACCCCTGTAAACGGGGCTACCATTAATATCCCCGGAAATAAAGGCGACAACTCAGATATGTTCGGCAAGTTCAGCATACCCGCCGTAAATCCCGGCCAGTATGAAATGATCGTTTCTCATGTGGGGTACAAAACAGAGATCATTCCTGTGGAAGTGAAATCAAACCTGCTTTCCACCATTAATGTCAACCTGAGAAAAGCAAATCTTGATCTGTCTGAAGTGCGGATCAATAGTAAAAGAACCACCGGGCTGAATACTATCAGCGCTGTGGATATAAGATTGCGGCCAGTGAATACTTCACAGGATGTATTACGTATCGTGCCTGGCTTGTTCATTGCGCAACATGCCGGTGGCGGTAAAGCGGAACAAATTTTTCTCAGGGGCTTTGATATAGATCATGGTACTGATATTTCCATTATGGTTGATGGCATGCCGGTAAATATGGTAAGTCATGTACACGGGCAGGGCTATGCTGATCTGCACTTCCTTATTCCGGAAACAGTAGAGAAGGTGGGCTTTGACAAAGGCCCCTACTTTGCCGCTAAAGGAAACCTGGCCACATCTGCCTATGTTGATTTTTCCACTAAAGAATTTTGAGAGAAGAACAGTATCAAAGCAGAGGTTGGGCAATTCAACACACAAAGAGTGGTTGGATTACTGAAACTTTTTAATAAATCTACGGAGAAGAACCGCCAGCAATTTTATGTGGCATCTGAATATTCTACCACCGATGGCTATTTCGACAGCCCCCAGGATTTTCACCGGTTCAACCTGATGGGTAAATACAATGCATGGTTTGGCAATCAGTCACAACTCTCCATCACCGCTTCCACATTCGATAGTAAATGGAATGCTTCGGGCCAGGTGCCTGACCGGGCTGTAGAAGCGGGTATCATCAACCGCTTTGGTGCCATTGATGATACAGAGGGCGGCAATACCAGCCGCACCAATATCAATGTGCGGTTCAACAAACAATGGAAGAACAACTGGAAAACAACAGACCAGTTATATTTCAGTCATTATAAATTCAACCTGTTCTCCAACTTTACGTTCTTCCTCGAAGACCCTGTAAATGGAGATATGATCAACCAGAAGGAAACAAGAAACATCTTTGGCTACAATACTACTGCTGCCAAATCCTATTTACTGGGCACGATGAAAAGTAACACTGAATTAGGTGGTGGTTTCCGCTATGATGATGTGAACGATATCGAACTTGCCAAAGCTACACGGACCACTTTTTACAATAGCATTCAAAAAGGAGATGTACGGGAACTGAATTCCTTCCTTTATATCAACCAGGATGTTGAACTAAGTGATAAATTCAGCCTGAATGCCGGATTGCGGTACGACCATTTCATTTTTAAATATAAAGATGAGCTGGCTGGCGCAACTGATTTTTCAAAGCGACAAAAAGGAACATTCAGCCCGAAACTGAATTTCAGTTATTCGCCTAACCAAAAAGTAAAATTATACCTGAACAATGGCATCGGTTTCCATTCAAACGATACCCGTGTGATACTCGATAACCAGGCCAATGATATATTACCAAAAGTTATTGGCACTGACCTCGGTGTTATTTTAAAACCGAGTAAAAACCTGATCCTGAAAACGGCGTTATGGCATCTCTATTCGCAACAGGAGTTTGTGTATGTCGGTGATGCAGGCATCGTGGAGCCCAGCGGTAAAACAAGACGCATGGGTATTGATGTATCCGCCCGATACCAATTTGCAAAATGGTTGTTTGGAGATATAGATCTGAACCTCACCAGGGCCAGGGCCATCGGCGAAGCAAAAGGTGAAGATTTTGTTCCCCTGGCGCCTTCTTTTACCAGCATTGGTGGTGTAACGGCGAAAGGCAAAAACGGATTCAGTGGTTCCTTACGCTATCGTTTTATCGATAGCCGCCCTGCTGACGAAATTAATTCCGTAAGGGCACAAGGATATTTTCTGCTGGATGCGGTAGCCGCTTACAAACTGAATCAGTTTGAATTTTCGGTGTCAGGTGAGAATTTGCTGAACAGAAAATGGAGAGAAGCACAGTTCAATACCGAATCAAGATTGCAAGCTGAGCCTGATCCTGTTTCTGAGATACATTACACACCGGGATCACCCCGTTTTATTAAAGCAGCCATTACGTTCACCTTCTAAGAAAAAGTTTTTATAAGACCTTCTTCAAAAGGGATTGGACTAAAACCCAGTTCCTTTTTTGCTTTATCAATGATGAACCCTGTTTTAAGCGGTCGTTGTGCGGGTTGGGAAAAGGTAGCCGCTGTTACATTGATCAGCAATGATCTGTTCAGGTCCAGGTGATCCGCCGTCTTGCAGGCCATATCAAATGGAGTAAGTATATCTGCTCCCGAGAGATGAAAGATACCAGTAACCTTTTTCTCCACCATCAATACAATACCTGCGGCAAGATCTTCTACATAAGTGGGCGTACGTACCTGGTCGCTTACCACTTTATACTCCTCTCCCTTTTCTAATTTCTCTTTTACTACTGTCAGAATATTTGATCTTCCTGCTAACGGCTTTCCATACACCAGCACTGTTCTGGCAATGGCCCAGTTACCGGCAAATTGCTGCACTGCTTTTTCCGCCTCCCATTTTGTGGTACCATAATAATTCACAGGGTTGGGAATATCATCTTCTGCATACATCCCTTTTTCGCCATCAAAAATAAAATCGGTGGACACATAAATAAAAGAACTATTGCATTTACTTGCCTGCTCCAGCAGTATAACAGTCCCATCTGCATTGATCTTGTACGCCAGTTCCTGCTGTAGTTCACAATCATCTGGTTTGCATAGCGCACCCGCATGCACTACTACATCTGGCTTATGTTTGTGAAATACTGCTTGTACCCGGGCATCATCAGTAAAATCCATTGTCTCATAGAAAAAATTTTCCTGCCCTTCAAAAGGTAAGCGGCAGGCTCCCAATCCTGTAGCAATGACAGTGTATTTCTTTGCCAATAATTGAGCGGTGAGATAGTGTCCTAAAAAACCATTGACACCTGTTACCAAAATTTTCATCAGCCAAAAGTACTTCTTACAAAATAAAAGGCCCCACCGGGGTGAGGCCTGTATGCTTGAATATTTTTCTGCAGTTAAAATCCCTTTTTCTCAATGGGTTTAGCAGAAGGGAAATTCGGTGTCAATCCCATATTATAAAAAGTGAAGGAATAAATATCTGCTGCTGTTTCCAATGCCTTTTTTAAGTTGCTGGCACCATGGCCGGAATTCACATCGATTCGGATCAGTGCGGGGTTGGACCCTTTGTAGTGTTCCTGTAAAGTTGCGGCATATTTGAATGAATGGGCGGGCACCACCCTGTCGTCATGATCAGCGGTAGTGATCAGCGTTGCCGGATAATTGATACCTGATTTAATATTGTGAATGGGTGAATAGGCAAACAGGTTTTTAAAATCAACTGCATTATCGCTGCTGCCATACTCAGCTACCCAGTTCCAGCCAATGGTAAACTTCTGAAAACGGAGCATATCCATTACCCCAACCTGTGGTATCGCTACTTTAAATAACTCGGGCCTCTGATTGATAACTGCACCGACCAGTGTTCCACCGTTTGAACCACCTTGTACCGCCAGGTAGTCTTTGGAAGTGTACTTCTTATTGATCAGGAATTCACCAGCTGCAATAAAATCATCAAATACAGTTTGCTTTTTTAAACGCATTCCTGCTTCATGCCATTTTTCGCCGTACTCACTTCCGCCTCTCAGGTTGGCGATGCAATAGATACCACCCTGCTCCAGCCAGGTGATCCTGGTAGGTGAAAAAGAGGGGTTGCTGCTGATATTAAAACCACCATAGCCATATAAGATCGTCGGGTTTTTACCATTCAGCACCGTTCCCTTTTTATAGGTAATGAACATGGGTACTTTGGTTCCGTCTTTACTTGGATAAAATACCTGTTCTGTTACATAATCCTCCGGATTGAATTTTACTTCCGGTTTTCTGAACATGGTGCTTTTACCGGTGGCAATATCATACTGGTAAATAGTAGGCGGAAATGTTATAGATGTAAACGTATAAAAAACAAATTTATCAGTACGTTCTCCGCCAAAACCTCCTGCGGTACCTAATGCGGGCAGTTTCACCTCCCGTTCCAGTTTGCCATTAAAATCATACACATACACCCGGCTGGTCACATCCTTCAGGTAGGAAATAAAAAGTTTTCCGCCGGCAGAGGAAATGGATGAAATGTTTTCCTCTTTCTCGGGAATGATCGTTTTCCAGTTTTCCTTAGCAGGGTTCTTCGGATCCACCAGTACAATTTTCTGGTTCAATGCGCCATCGTTGGTGGACATTATAAATTTCCCGTTCACCTCTTCAATAAAGCTGTAATCATAGTCTCCTGCTTCAGCGATAATAGGTTGGAATATATTATCACTGGCACCTGACTTACTGTCGTAATACCATAGTGCATTACCATCTTTTGCTTTTCCCCGGTCAGAGATATTCAGGAATACATACCGTTCACTTTCATCGGTAAAGACAGAATGAAAACGTTGCGGGTTAGCCGCATCTTCATACAC
>JBEBIF010000220.1:0-6108 GCA_040080515.1 Chitinophagaceae bacterium
TTCAGAAACAGATCCGATACACCCTTCGTTCAGGTGACTGGTAAAGTTGTCAATCACCTTCCGTGCTTTTGTTTCTCCATTCCTGCCGTTCACTTTCATGATCGCATCTACATAAGGACCCAGCAGCCAGCTCCAGACCGTGCCCTGGTGGTAAGAGGAATCCCGATGCCATTGGTCGCCGCCGTATACCGGAATATAAAGTGGATCATTGGCAGGCAAACTTTTTAACCCTACCGGCGCATATAATTGTTCCTGCACTACTTTTAGCACCCGGGCTGCCTGTTTGCCTTCAAGTAAAACAAAGGGCAGACTGATGGCAAAAAGCTGGTTAGGCCGCACGGTTGAATCGGCAATATTATTTTCATCTATCACATCATACAAATAGTTTCCTGCCTTATTCCAGAATAATTCATTGAATGATTGCTTTGCCAGTTCAGCTTTTGCTAAAAATTCTTTTGCTTTTTTGTTTTCTCTATTCTGTTCTAATAATTCGCTGTAGATACAAAGCGCATTATACCAGAGCGCCTGTATCTCTACCGGCTTACCCATTCTTGGTGTTACCACCCGGTCTCCAATTTTTGCATCCATCCAGGTAAGCTGTTGTCCTTTTTCGCCGGCATACAACAAGCCATCTTCGGCAACGTGGATATTATATCTTGTACCCTTAAAATGCCAGTCAATGATCTCTTTCAGTACCGGAAGTATTTCTTTCAATACAAACTCTTCATTGCCTGATGTGTGCAGGTATTTATATACAGCAATAAAATACCAAAGCGTTCCATCCACAGTATTATACTCCGGCGCTTCTCCGTTATCCTGGAACCGGTTAGGCAGCATACCCCTGCTTACGCTTTTGGCAAAAGCTGCAATGATCTTCTTTGCATCGTCATACCGGCCGGTACATAATGTGAGACCCGGCAATGATATCATCGTGTCTCTTCCCCAATCTGTAAACCAATGATAACCGGCAATGATCGTTTTTAAGTTTTCATCCCTTTTTACAATGAATTGATCTGCTGCTAATACTAACTGCTGTACCGTTTCATCACCTGGTTGTCCTTCCAGCAGTTTCCTTCTTCTTTCCTCTTCTGTTTGTAGTAAATCATGTGCATTTCTTCCGGCAGGGTCTTCTGTGGAAATAATAATTCCTAATGAGTCTCCCTTTTTTAATGGCACTGAAAATATGCCGTGATTAAAAAGGTCTTCCGAAAACTCTTGTCCCCGGTACTGGTCCACACTATATTGCAGGTTGTTAAACCATCTTGGTATATGCTGATAAGAAGAACCCGGGATAGCGATAAACACATTTGTTTTTCCATCAGGCTTATTATGAAAGATGCCATTGGCAAAATCAGCATCCCAATGCAACTGTGGTCCTTCCTGCTGAAGCGAATGATATCCTCTTGCCGCCATCAGCGGAAGAAGTTCAAGCGTAAAAGGATTGGTGGCTTTTATCACATCATATATAATTACCACGGTGTTCTCGCCGTGTATCATACCAATTCGTTTCCTTAACTGAACATCTTCCGTTTCATATTCCCATTCCGGAAAAAGATCTTTCGTAAAGCTGTTTAAATAATGATGACCGTTGGGGTGAATCGTACCACCCGGGTAGAGATTTGTGCCAAGCTCTGTTCTTTTGTCGCCGGCAACAATTGTTTCATCCAGCTTTGAAAGCAACACCATTCGCTCCGTTGGTGGAACGATAGCTGCAGCTAACAGGCCGTGATAGCGCCGGGTATGTGCGCCTGTGACAGAAGAACTGGCCCATCCGCCCAATCCGTTTGTTTCCAGCCATTCATATTGAGTGGCATCCTTAAAGTTTTGAAGAACCGCTTTACTTTTTTTTAATTTCATACTATATATTTTGTAAGGATGCAGGCATATTCACTTCTTTCTTTTTACTCTTAGTCATTTTGCCGGAGCTGCTGATACGATTTATTAATTCTGCTACAACACCGGTCCAGCCGGTTTGATGTGAAGCTCCAACACCCCTTGCTGTATCACCATGAAAATATTCATAGAAAAGGATAAGGTCTTTGAAATGCGGATCGTTTTGATAAAGAGCGGAGCGGTCATTTACCGGTCGGTGCCCCTCTTCATCTTTTTTAAATATTGACACCAGCCGTTTGGATAATTCATTGGATACTTCACTCATTAGTATTTCATGTCCGGAACCGGTAGGATACTCTACTTTACAATCCTCGCCATAATAGTCACAGTAATGACGTAATGCCTGCACCAGTAAATAATTCATCGGCATCCATACGGGACCTCTCCAGTTAGAATTGCCGCCAAACAGGGAAGAATTCCCTTCCCCCGGCTGATAATTCAATCCAAATTCCTGGCCATTAATATCTACCGAATATCCCTGCTCATGAATTTTGGAAATGGACCGGATGCCTCCTTTGCTTAAAAATTCTTTTTCATCGAGCAACGCCTTCAATATTTTTTGGAGGCGATGCCCGGGCACCAGTGATAATAAAATATCATCATGGTCCTTTAGCTCCTCTATTACCAGGTATTGCCCGTTATCTTCCCGGTATTTTTGAAACCATTTCAACCGCTGGTGAAACCCGGGAACTTTTTCCAATTGTTCTTTCTTCAAAACCAGTACAGCGAATAAAGTGGACAACCCTACCAGCGAACGGACCTTTAACGGTATGTAACGTCCATCGGGCATGGCAAGCACATCATAAAAAAATCCTTCTTCATCATCCCAGCTGCCGGTCCAGTTTTCCCCTATACGGTTTAATGATTCAGCTATATATACAAAATGTTCAAAAAATTTTGTGGTTACATCTTCATAGGCCGGGTTATGCTGCGAAATTTCAAGTGCGATCTCCAGCATGTTCAGACAATACATAGCCATCCAGCTGGTACCATCCGCCTGTTCCAGCACACCACCACCGGGAACGGTATTGCTCCTGTCAAACACGCCAATATTATCCAGGCCCAAAAACCCTCCCTCAAAAACATTATTGCCTTTACTGTCTTTTCTGTTCACCCACCAGGTGAAATTGATCAGCAGCTTTTGAAATACTCTTTCCAAAAATTCTATATCACCTTTCCCGGTTTTGGCCTTATCTGTTTTATACACCTGTAAACAGCTCCAGGCATGCACGGGAGGGTTTACGTCTCCAAAATTCCATTCATAAGCAGGCAATTGTCCGTTAGGGTGCATATACCATTCCCTCAAAAACAAGATCAGCTGGCTTTTTGCAAACTCAGGATCGGTCATTGATAGTGGCACGCAATGAAACGCCAGGTCCCAGGCGGCATACCAGGGATACTCCCACTTATCCGGCATGGAAATTATGTCTTCATTATTGAGAGAATGCCATTGATGATTACGGCCCATTTTACGGCTTTCCGGCGGGGCGGGTTGCCCTTTGTCTCCATTCAGCCATTTGGGCATATCTATATTAAAGTATTGTTTACTCCACAACATTCCGGCAAATGCCTGCCGCTGGATATTGCGGAGATCTGAGTCGCTGGTTACCGCCAGGTGATCGTAAAACACATCCGCTTCCTGTATCCTTTTAATAAATATCCCGTCAAAGTCTTCATCAAAAGGATTTTCAGTTATGGCATTTTTACTTAACCTCAATCTTATTGTTACAGCACCCTGTGCATTTACGGAATACTCATACAGTGGTGCAAACTTTGTTCCTTCATTTTTTTCAGCCAGCCAGTCAAATTGCTGAGTGGTTACTGCTGTATGAAAGGCATCTTTTACAAACGGTGATTTATTAGTTTGCCCGTACAGTCTTTCTGTATTGGTTTCATTTTCGGTGAAAAGCGTCCGGGCTGGTTTTTCAAAATAAAAGTAGTATTCGCCCGCTGTATAATGAATGGCTTTTACTTCGCCATATCCATTTGGTGCTTTGGTCAGGTACATCAGGGGCTTTTCTTTTTCCAGTCCAAAACTCCAGAGGTTGCGGAACCACAATGTTGGTAATATGCTGATAGCGGCGTCTTCATTGCCCCTGTTGTGGACTGTAATTTTTATTAAGATGTCTTCCGTATCGTTCTTCGCATATTCTGTAAAGACATCAAAATATTTTCCTTCTTCAAAAATACCCGTATCAATAAGTTCATATTCTTTTTCAAATTTTGACCGGTTACGGTTTGTATTCAACAGGTCGGAGTATGGAAAAGCAGCCTGCGGATATTTATACAGGTGCTTCATGTAGGAATGTGTGGGAGTACTGTCCAGGTAATAATACAGCTCTTTCACATCCTCTCCATGGTTGCCTTCATTGCCCGTTAAGCCAAACATTCTCTCCTTCAGTATTGGGTCTTTACCATTCCATAAAGAAACAGCAAAACAAATTTGCTGCTTATCATCACTGATGCCGGCAATACCATCTTCACCCCAGCGGTACACTCTGGAGCGGGCATGATCATGGGGGAAATAATCCCAGGCTTCGCCATGCTCACTGTAATCTTCCCGTACTGTACCCCATTGACGTTCGCTCAAATAAGGTCCCCATTTTTTCCAGGCGGGTTGTGTCACCCTTTTTTGTTCAGTGTTCATATTCGCATTTTTTTTGCATACTATCTCCGATATTTAGTAACCTTGTTATTTTGAGCTGGCCTGGAGTGAGGTGGTAATACTTGCTGCCAGTTTACTTTCAATACCATTTTGCTTCCCCAATACGCAGAGCTGAATGATACCTTCTCCATTCAATACCACATGAACTGGCCATCCAGGAAAAGGAGAAAAAAATGCTTTGCCATCAATACCAGGAACCTGATTATACCGAAACTCCTTCTTCTTCAAAAAGCCGGTCAGTTCTTGTTTACTATTGGGGGCTATACCAATAAAAACAACCTTATCCCCCGAATATTTTTCAACCAGCTTATTCAGCAAAGGCATTTCAGCAATACAGGGAATACAGGACGTATGCCAAAAATTCAATACTACCGTTTTTCCTTTTAATTGATCATTGGAAAATAAATTCCCATTTATATCAATCCATTTAAATAAGGGGAAAGGCTTGCCTGCCGCATTGGCTAAAAAATTTAACGGGTCAGAAGTAGCTTTACCAGGCCGCTCCTGAGCGTCTGTACTTAAGTTACCATAATCATTAATAAAATTTATTTCACCCACAATGCCAGTGTCTGTATTTTTAATATTGAACTCCCGTTTTATCCGGGGATACAGGTTTATTATTTTATCTTTTTCATCGATAGTGAGTATCTGTCCGTTCATCCTGTAATTAACTTTTAGCTTGTCGCCGTTGTCATACTCATGCAGCTCTGTTGTATCATTAATAACAGTTGCCTTAAAATCCTGCCCGTTTATTTTTCCCATATAAGCAATAAATAGAATTGCCAGCAGATAAGCTTTCATATATTATGATTTATTTTTTTTAATACACAGATGAATATTATTTACCCATTATCCTCAAACCCGGGGTACAATGTCATACCACCATCTACAAATAAGGTGGTTCCGTTTACGTAATCGCTGTCATCACTGGCCAGCCATACAGCTGCTTTGCCAATATCTTCTACCTGCCCCACCCTTTTTTGAGGAATTAGTTTTAATAATTCCTGCAGGTGGGCCTGCGTATCCCACGCATCATGATTGATAGGCGTGGCAATAGCCCCCGGTGCAATACTGTTGATCCGGATTTTTTTGGGTGCAAATTCCTGGGCGATGGTTTTCATCATCAGCATTACACCTCCTTTGGATGCAGCATAATTAGCATGTCCCGCCCAGGGAATTACTTCATGCACACTGCTCATACAAATGATTTTTCCTGCACTTTTTGATTTACCATTAACGCCTTTTCTCAGAAACTCTTTGATCGCCTCTCTTGCGCATAGAAATTGACCTGTTAAATTCACACCCAATACAAAATTCCATTGCTCCAGGGTCATTTCTGTGAACGGGGCATCTTTTTGCAGGCCGGCATTATTGATAAGAATGTCAACGGTGCCAAACTGGTTTATAGTGTCTTCAAACATTTGCTTTACTTCAACTTCCTTACTTACATCACACTTATAAGAGATAGCAGTACCGCCTTCTGCCATAATTTGTGCTACCACTTTTTCTGCCATGTCCTTACCCTGGTCTATCGGGTAGTTTACGATTAC
>JBEBIF010000730.1:0-1247 GCA_040080515.1 Chitinophagaceae bacterium
GTATATCCCTGTACAGGTCAAACTTACCGCCCAGGTCATAGTTTCTTGTGGAGGGTGAAAGTATTTCAATGATCACCGTCGGATTTGTAGCAATATCATTGTCTTGTCCATCCACCGGGTTTTTACAATAAATGGTAATATCCGGATAGGTGTAAAGTGAATTCTGAGGTATGTGCATCCTCAGATCACTGCCATAGGGCCGGCAATTTTTCCCTTTTAACTGGCTGAACAATTCTCCAAAGAGGTTGGTAAATATCTCATTATGGTTTTGCGCTGCTCCTGACATGGCCAAAAGTTCACCATGTCCATACATCTGAAATATCTCACCCCGGTAAAACTCATGCTTTTCTTCCGAAGCCCTTTCAAACTCCAGGTACTCTTCAGCCGTAAATTTCTTTTTGCCGTAGGCTACTACTGGTTCTCTTACTTCCATATTACGAATTTACATCATCTATCTGTTTCCACCAATAACAGATCACTATAAGATACTTCCACCAGGTCTTTCTCCTGTATGCCAAATTCCTTTATGTAAAAATCACACTGGTCTTTTAATTGTTCTTGCTTCAATTCAGGAGTCAGCTTATTCCCCGCCTCTATTTCTACAAAGGAACCCAATCCCGGTACCTGGTCAATATGAAACTTTACATTGGCGATATAATAGATCTCCCTCTTTTTTTTCACCACGACTTTTACCCCGTTTGATCTGGACAGTACTTCTTTCAACCCGGCTGCATCTTCTATTTTTACCAGGTGAAAATGAGAGTCCTTCGGTCCGGCCTGGTTGCTCCGTTCATAATAAATGAGGTTGTTTTCAATAATACCTTCCCGCAGTTTCAACCTTCCGGCAGCCACATTAAAATAAGTATCTGTCTGATGGTCCGTTCCTTTGAAATCTGCCTGGTGGTTCAGCAAATAGTGCCGGATAGTAACAGCATCACTGCATTTGGCTTTGATTTCGACATTTAAAAATTTCATTGCCTGTAATTAAGAAAAGCAAATTACGGATTGGATGGTGGCTGAAAAAGAAAAAGGTTTGTTGTTAAAACAACAAACCTCAAATACGTTTAAAAAACAGGTTGCTTAGCCAGCCAATGCTGCTGCTTCCCTTTTGCGGGAAGAAACTACATCCGCACCACGGGCATTTTCTTCACCTTTTACAAACCTCATGGCACTCCACACATGGTCGAGTTCCACCCGTTCAATGCTTTCGTAACCTTCACCAGTAAGCCGGTTCCAGCTGCGATCAC
>JBEBIF010000221.1:0-6042 GCA_040080515.1 Chitinophagaceae bacterium
ATTCGGCATAATGCAGATCACCCGCCAGCGGATGAAGCCGGAGATGAATATCAATACACAGGAAGTGTGCCCCAGCTGCAATGGCACTGGTAAGATTTCTTCAACATTGTTGCTGGAAGATGATATTGAAAAGAATTTAAGTTACCTCGTCACTCATAAGAACTCTAATCTGAAATTAGTAGTACATCCCATACTCTACGCTTACCTTACCAAGGGCTGGCCCTGGAATACGATGATGGCTAAATGGAAAAGAAAGTACGGGCAAAAGACCCGGCTGGAACCAGACACCAATTATCACCTGACAGAATACAAGTTTTTTGATCAGCATGATGAAGAAATAAAATTGTAACAACTCTATTAAAGAAAAGGACACCAGTAAGTGTCCTTTTTCTTTAAGTAGTAACAGGTTCAATTAGTAGCCGGGATTTTGTACGATCACTCCTCTTGAAGCATCCACTTCTCTTTGTGGAATAGGAAGCACTAACTCATTGTCATCATAATTAAATCCATCCGCACTGCCTCTCAGCCTTTTTAAGTCGTGCAGGCGATGTCCCTCATGGGCAAGTTCTAATCTTCTTTCCAGTAATATGTCGGCCAGCGTTACAGCGCCAAATGCGCCAAGACCAGCCCGTTGATGGGTCCGGTTTACATCTTGTGTGGGTGTGGCACCCACTGTGGTACCAGCCCTGAAGTTGGCTTCTGCCCTTGTAAGGTATAATTCTGACAGCCGCATGATAGGTAAGTTTTTATATTGCTGTTGCCACTTACCACTGCGGGTATCACCGGCTCCAAAATAAAACAACGCCAGTCTTTCATCAGCCGGATCGTATAATGCCAGGTGGCTTGCATCAATGGTCACGTCGCCATCTCTTCCGCCATAGGCAGGTATTGACCAATACGTATGCATAGTGTTGGTACCATCCTGTGCGGTGACCTGCATAGCAAGCAGATATTCAGAAGAGTTGGTTGAGTTATTAAATGCCTCGGCATAAGTGGTTGCCAAAGAATAACCTTCTCCTAAAGCAATATTGATAGCCCTGTTGGCGGCATCTCTTGCATCGGGAAATCTTTCCATTTGCAGATATACTCTTGACAGCATGCCGGCTGCTGCTGCCTTATTAGCATATTCATCATTATAGTCAGGTAATAGACTTTCTGCAGTAACCAGATCTGTAATGATCTGTGCATAGGTCTGTTCTACAGTACTGCGGGCCACATAGCTCGACTGATCAATAACTTTTGTTGGCGTAAGCACAAGAGGTAATCCTTTATTAGTAGTTACACTTCCGGCAGTGTACGGTTTAGAAAATAGTTTTACGAGTTCAAAATACATGGATGCCCGGAGGAACAATGCTTCTCCTTTCACCCGGTTTTGATCAGCCGCATTCACCACACTTATTGCCGCTATTACATTATTCGCATTATTAATGGCATCATAAGCTTCCAGCCAGGTGTCTCTTACAAAGCTGTTGGTGGTAATGATGGCCTTTTGCCATATTTCATCCGGCTGGTTAAAGGTTCCTTCCCAGCTTATCTCACCATCAGCTGCGAGCAGTTCGGAGAACAGGAATACATTACCACCCCATACATCACCATCGCTTACTGCATCGTAGGTACCATTAAGTACTTTCTTGACTTTCGCATCCGAGTTTAATGCATTCTCTTCGCTGATACCCTGTTGTGGTTCTATATCTAATTGTTTACTGCAGGAAACAGTAATAGCTGCTATAAGAGCAATTGAAATTATTTTACGTGTCATGTTTTTCAGTTTTAAAAGTTAAAAGCCCAGGTTGATCCCGAATGTTATTGATTTGATCTGGGGCGCTGCATAAAAGTCACTGCCCTGGTTACGGTTTCCCGCCCTGTAGTCGGTATTCACTTCAGGGTCCCAGCCGGTATAATCTGTAAAAGTGGCCAGATTGATACCGGTTATAAAGATTCTTGCAGAACTTAATTTTACTTTACTGAGCACATCCTTTGGAACATTATATGCTAATGTTATGTTCTTTAATCTTACGTATCCACCGTCTTCTACATAGCGGCTGGAAGCATTGATCCCATTGCCATATCCCAAACGTAATTGCGGCACATTGGAAACATCACCGGGTTTCTGCCAGCGGTTCAGCTGATCACGGGTTTGATTATCAAACCAGTCGAAACTGGCAGACATAAATCCACCACCACCGTTCTGTATCTGGTTCCCAAATACACCCTGGAACAATACACTTAATTCAATGCCTTTGTAGCTGAAGGTATTATTAAGACCGGCTATCCAATCCGGGTTAGGATCGCCTACTACAAAATCACCTGCGCTATTGTAATCATTGGTAGTTGTTTTGCCATCTGGTAAGTAGTAAAGGGCATCACCATTAGCAGGATCAGCACCGGCAAACTTTGGCCCGTAGAATACACCAATTGGCTGGCCTACCAGCAAGGAATTCAAATAACGGCCATCATTACCAGGTATGATCGTCTGATCGCCATCCAGTTTGGTGATCTCATTTTTCATTTTTGAAATGTTCACACTGGTGTTCCATTTAAAACTTTTGCTGTTAACGTTTACGGAATTAAGAACCAGCTCAAACCCGGTGTTTTTCATTGAACCAATATTTACTAACCAGGATGCAAATCCTGTTGTGCCGGGAAGCGGAACATTATAAAACAGGTCATCTGTGTTCCGGGTATAGTAATCAATCTCTCCGGAAAGCCGGTTATTCCAAAGACCAAAATCAAGCCCGATGTCCAGCTGCTTGGATCGTTCCCATTTCAGATCAGGATTACCCAATTGAGAAGTGGCCAAACCCGAAGTATTGTTATGTTTGGCAGATCCATATGTTGTTCTGGATGCAAACCTGTTAGCAACACCATCGCTTCCGGATGTACCATAACTGGCCCTTATTTTCAAAAAACTGATAAGCTTTGAGGTGTTTAAGAAGTTTTCTTCGCTTATTATCCATCCGGCAGATACAGAAGGGAAAAATCCATACCGGTTATTCACGCCAAAAACAGAAGAACCATCAATACGGCCGCTTGCTGCAAAGAGGTATTTGTTATCAAACTTATAGTTGGCCCTTGCGAAATACGATAAGATAGAGTAATCTTCCTTTTCTGTATAGCCTCCTGTTATGCGACCGGCGCTTGCCAGTGTTTGCAGATCGTCATCAGGAAAGTCTTCACCGGTAATTCTGGATTCATCTGTAGATAATTTTTGAAAAGACATACCTAAGGTAAAATCAACATCATGTTTCCCGGCCCTTCGGGTATAATTAAAGTAATTGTTAGTGTTATAGGTAAATGCTTTAAAGCCATCAAACTGGCCGTAGCCGTTAGTAGCTTCTCCATTAATGGTTCTGGATCCAAAATACTGGTCGTCGCTCTGGTTTTGCAGATCCACACCAAACTCTGTTTTAAACACCAGGTTTTTAGTGAACTTATAATTCAGATAGGCACTACCCAGGTTTCTGTAGATGGTGGAGAGATAGGATGCATTCTCCAGTTCTATCAGTCCATTATAGTAAGTAGCAACAGGCCTGTCGTATAAATTACCGTTCAGATCTCTTACCGGGGTAACCGGCGACAGCGCCACTAACTGTATAGGCGTGGAAAAATCATTGTCGTAAGAGACCCTGTTTCCCAGGCTACGGGTAAGACCGAGACTGAAACCAATCTTTAATTTATTGGTGGCATCATGATCCAGGTTGATGCGGGCAGAGATCCTTTTAAAATTATTTCCCACCAGTATACCATCCTGGTTCATATAGGCACCACTGAGGTAAAATCTTGTTCTGTCATTTCCACCAGAAGCATTGAAGTCCACCATTCTTGTTTTAGAATCCTCATTGAATGCCAGTTTTTCCCAGTCCGTATCGGTTTCTAATGTTCTCCAGTCGGAGTGACCGGAATAACGGGTAAGTCTTCTTTCTGCAAACTCGAGCCAGGAACCCGAGTATTGTGCAGGATCCAGCGGGTCGATCCCTTCAATATGATCACTATTAATTGCAGCTTCTCTCAGCAGATCCACATATTCTCTTGCATTTAAAAAACCACGATACCCGGTTGGTTTATTGATACCATACTGAAAATTAACAGCCATGCTGGTTTTTCCGGCTTTCCCTTTTTTGGTAGTAATGATCACCACGCCATTAGCTGCCCGTGAGCCAAAGATGGCAGCAGCAGAGGCATCTTTAAGGATATCAAAAGTTTCAATATCATTAAAATTAATATCGGCCAAACTATTTCCTGAATAGGGATCGCTGTTAATAGGTACACCATCCACTACATACAATGGCGAGTTGCTTCCAGTAATAGAAGTGGTGCCCCTGATCCTTACTTTCACTCCTTCACCCACTTTTCCATTATTCGCTTCTACAAATACGCCGGCCGCTTTTCCCTGGAGGGCTTGTGTAAAGTTGGCCACAGGTGTATTTGCAATTTCAGATCCCTTTATACGGGCAATATTTCCCGTCAGGTCTTTTTTGATCTTGGTACCGTATCCCACCACCACCACTTCATCCAGGCTACGGGATTCACCAGGCTTTAATGAAACAGAAACAGACGATCCCGAGATCGTTATATCCTGTGATTCAAATCCAATAGCAGAAATAATAAGTGATTTTGCCTTTTCTGGTACCGCAAATGAAAAGGTGCCATCGGTTCCCGAAATAGTACCAATCCGGGATCCTTTTACAGTGATCGAAGCATTGGCAACGGGATCTCCGTTTCCATCAGTTACTTTTCCAGATACGGTCTTTGTTTGTGCCAGTAACAGCTGGGCAGGCAATAGTAATGCCGCCAGCAACAGCAGTTTTAGTAGTTTCATGTGTGTAGTATTTTGTAAGATATTTGGGCTAAATATATGTTAACCCAATATTATATAAACAAAAAAGCCGTGCATTTTGCTGCACGACTTTGAAAAATAAATGATGCTTAAATAATATGTATTAACTCCTGTCCCTGCTTCCCAAATAGATCATTATGTACTGAATTAATTGCACCACCGCGGCCAGTGCAGCCACCACATAGGTGGTAGCAGCCCACTTAAGCGCATCCTTTGCCTTGGGATATTCGGCCGTATTTGTCACATTGGTCCTGTCCAGCCAGGCCAGGGCCCTTTTGCTGGCATCAAACTCCACCGGCAGGGTAACAAGGGTAAAAATGACGGTCACACTCATTATTATAATACCGATCAAAAGGACGGTCGGGTTTTTAGAAGTAGCCAGCACGATCATTCCGGCCAGCAGGATCCAGTTTACCAGCATAGAACTGACCTGAACTGCAGGTACCATTTTGCTCCTGAATACCAGCGGGCCATACTGGGTGGCATGCTGTACGGCGTGTCCGCACTCATGCGCTGCCACGGCAGCTGCCGAAATGCTGGTTCCATTGTACACGTCAGGGCTCAGATTCACCGTTTTATTGGTCGGGTTATAGTGGTCGGTCAGGAAGCCTTCCACAGAGGTTACTTTCACATCATAAATACCGTTTTCCCGGAGCATTTTTTCGGCTATTTCCCTGCCTGACATACCATTAGCAAGAGGTATTTTACCGTATTTTGAAAACTTGCTTTTCAGGATGGCAGAAACCACGAAACTGATGCCCAGGAAAAGCAGGGAGACCAGGAAAATTTCATTTGACATTATCATTTTTTGTACGTTTTAGACAGAAAGAACAACAAATTTATAACCATTTTAGTTTGCATCCTTTTTTCCGCCTTTTTGTCATCCGAATAAATAATTACTCTTAACGAAAAAACAATTCTGGCGGTTTGACTCTCAAGCCAATTTGATTATAATCGATTGTATTTCAATATCTTAAGATTAAGAAAATTGAAAGTAGTGGCCGGGTTTAAAGCTGCATTCTGTCAGGACAAGTTATACACAGCGGCAAAAATTTATTTTGAAATGTGAGGCATAATTGTAACTTAGCAATAGAATTTAATGGGTTAGTAAGTAAGGGGGTCAATCGTAAGATTGACCCTTTTTACTTTTAAGGAACCGCTGCTCCGGCTTTTCAATTCAACCTTCCTTCCAATCTTCTTTTTGT
>JBEBIF010000731.1:0-1237 GCA_040080515.1 Chitinophagaceae bacterium
TCTTAAAATAGAAGGCCATGGTGCTTTAATACAAAGATTTCCCTTAAGCATACCATGCTCGTCTTTTTCTGTGATCTCTTTTCCATTCTCATCAACCAATATTGGCTGCACACCCGGCATGGGTAAAGATGCCCAGCTAGGTATGCCGGGTGTAATACCTGCAAGGTTTGAAATGAGTGTACCACCAGTTTCTGTTTGCCACCAGGTATCAACGATCGGGCATTTTTTCTTGCCAATATTTTCATCGTACCAATGCCATGCTTCTTCGTTGATGGGTTCGCCAACGGTACCTAATGTTGTTAATGAAGAAAGGTCTTTACCTTTTAACGGATCCAGTCCAAAGCCCATCAAACTTCTTATAGCAGTAGGGGCCGTGTATAAAATATTTACTTTATGCCTGTCAACAATATCCCAAAGCCTTCCTGCATTTGGAAAAGTAGGAATGCCTTCAAACATCAGTGAAGTAGCACCGGCACTTAGCGGCCCGTAAACAATATAACTGTGGCCGGTTATCCAGCCAATATCAGCAGTACAAAAATGTATAGCACCGGGTTGGTATTGAAATACATTTACAAAAGTATAGTTGGTCCAAACCATGTAGCCGGCCACAGTATGCACCACACCTTTGGGTTTACCGGTACTGCCACTAGTGTATAAAATAAACAGTGGATCTTCTGCATCCATTTCTTCGGCAGGAAAAGAGACCACACCATCTTTCTCCACTTGTGTTTCGGCATATTCCATTTCATCTTCCCACCACACATCTCTTCCTTTTATCATTGATACAGGAGTTCTTGTACGGGTGTACACAATTACTCTCTTTACAGTTTTGTTACCTATCAGGGCATCGTCAATCACACTTTTTAAAGGAATATCTTTTGCACCACGGTAAGCACCATCACAGGTAACAATAAATTCGGCCTGGGCATCTTCTAACCTGTCGGCAATACTTTGTGCACTAAAACCTCCGAATATAACACTGTGAATGGCGCCAATTCTTGCGCAACCTAAAACTGCATAAGCCAGTTCGGGTACCATACCCATATATATACAAACACGGTCGCCTTTTTTTACGCCATTGTTTTTTAGTACCTGTGCAAACTGGCAAACACGTTTGTGCAACCTGTTGTAAGTAACAATACGCACCCTGTCTTCGGGGTCGTTAGGTTCCCAGATGATGGCGGGTTGATCACCCATGGTTGCCAAATGCCTGTCGATACAGTTTTCTGTTATGTTT
>JBEBIF010000222.1:0-6038 GCA_040080515.1 Chitinophagaceae bacterium
AACAAATTTGATCAAATGTTACGGAGCTCCGTAGGAGCGATAGGTAAAATATTTCGCCCCTACGGGGCTACAGAGAATCAAAGAATCATGTTTCTACTGGCATTTCGCCTCTCTGAGGCTATGAGAATCAAAAGGGGTATTCTATAATACAGATCATGTAAGGCCCGGAGGGCCGAAATGTCAGTAGCAGAAAAAACAAATTTGATCAAATGTTACGGAGCTCCGTAGGAGCGATAGGTAAAATATTTCGCCCCTACGGGGCTACAGAGAATCAAAGAATCATGTTTCTACTGACATTGCGCCTCTCTGAGGCTACAGGAATCAAATTTGCCAATCGGTCATACCGGTTTAATTACACATCTCCTTCATGATAAGAAAGGACCAGTGTGGTGATATCTGTATTCACTTTCCTGTATTTGATACCGGCTTTATCCATCATAAACTTTGAAGCTTTGAAGATATCAGTGCCTTCGTATTTATCAGACAGGTAGATCACTTCTGTGATACCTGATTGAATGATGGCTTTTGCACATTCATTACAGGGGAAGAGGGCGGTATAGATCTTGCAACCCCGCAGGTCCATCCCGATATTATTTAAGATGGCATTCAGTTCTGCATGGCAGATATAGGGATACTTTGTATCGAGAAATTCACCTTGTTTCTCCCAGGGAAAATCATCATCATCACAACCGATGGGCAGGCCATTGTAACCTGCCCCTACGATCTTATTCTTATCGCTTACAATGCAGGCGCCTACCTGTGTGCTGGGGTCTTTGCTTCTGCGGGCAGAGAGCAGGGCCACACCCATAAAGTATTCATCCCATGAAATATAGTCTTGTCTCTTTTTCAATATGGATTCGTTTTGCAGGAAAAAAGAACTGTATCCTTCTGCGAATGTAGGCTACCTGCCGGAATAAAAAACAGGAACCATACGGCGATCAAATCTCTCCTTCCAGGTACATTTCCTCCATAGTTGGGGCAGCGCTGCCACCAGCATTTTCCAATGTGATGCTGAATGAAGTAGCTCCGGATGGCACGCCGGGCAATTCGATCATCCGGCCTCTTATTTCATCTTTTACAATTCCGACGCTTATCATTTTCCCTTCTACAGTGGCCCAAAGCTGGTAATCACGGGTAGCAGATGATTTTGGTAAATGATGGATCATGATATACATTTTGCCAGTCTTTTTATCCCAAAACATAGTACAACGGCAAATCGTATGCGTACCAACACCATACATAGCAACCGGCGTTATGGCAGGGTTGATCAGCACTTCATAATCCGCATGGGGAAGGAGAGACCCTGTACCAGTACTAGTTGTTTTCTTTGTTTTATTGAAAAGGTAAAAGTTGAGACCGGTACTAATGAGTAATAATAAGGAAGCTGCAACAGCAACTGGTTTCAGCCAGCTTCCCTTTGTTGTGACCGGAATGACGGGGGCGGACTTTTTCATTGCATGTAGTGTATCCAGGATACGGTTGTCCGTTGCAGTATCCGGAAGGGTGGATTGCTGCATCATATTTTTTTCCATCTCCAGTTCAAAACGGATGATGGCCTTTTCAAGTTCCGGATGCTGGTCACGCAACAATTCCAGTTCCCGTTCCTCTTCCGGGGTGCAGAGGCCCATTACGTAGGTCTCAATGATACCTGATGCTATGTATTCTTTTATGTTCATCTACACAAACTGTTTTCTGAGTTCGAGTAAGGCATTCCGCAATCTCGTTTTTACTGTGCCTAAAGGTATATTTAATGCTTTAGCTATTTCTTCCTGGGTAAAGCCATTAAAATAAGACAACTCAATTACGTTTTTATATTCCTCTCTTAGCAGGTGTACCTGTTGTCTCAGGCCGATATGGTCGATATTTTCCGACTCCGGATAATTTTGTTCAAGGGAAATTACGTAATTATCAAGGCTATCGTTTTTTGCCTGTGATTTATAAATTTTTGAACGGAGTTTGTTAATTGCGGCATTCCGGGTTAGACGGATCATCCAGGTAAAAAGCCGCCCCTTGGCAGCATCATACTTTTCAATCTGCTTATAGACAGTGATAAATACCTCTTGCAACACATCACTGGCAATTTCTTTGTCTGGAATCAATTGCAGGATCACATTATACAAAGAGCCGCGGTAATTCAGGTACAGGTAGTGATAAGCCGCATTGTCATGACATTTTAAGCCCTCTAATAATGTAGCTTCTGTATATGTTTTTGTTTCCTGCAAGCGATGGTATCAGTTTCGAACAACAAATATGGTTAATTAAAAGCTACCTACAGTAAAATAAAAATTATTTTTTCTTAACAAAACCCCGCTCCACTTTTTTGTGTATCTCATTATCATTCGCTGTTTTTAGTGCCGGAGGGGAACTGAAGTGCACCAGTTTTTCAAAGCAATAAGCGCAGGGAACCATAGATCCATAGACTTTGAAACAACCAGAAACTATAAATTCATTTAAATAATTTCCTAAACACAACGATTATGAGACTTATAAACACTTTATCAGCCACCCTGGTGGTTATGGTAACAATAATATCATCTTGTCAAAAAGACAAAACGATTGCAACAAAAGAAAACCCTGCTGACAGCAATTCCAAAGCAGAACAGGAAAGCGGATTGGATTCAAGAGAAAGAAACAACCGTGGCTTTGTGTACACCTTGTCTAACCAGGTCAATGGTAATAAGGTGATGGTTTATCGCCGGGAAGGGAATGGCTCACTTACATTTTCTGCCTCTTATGCCACAGGTGGTAATGGGTCTGGTGGCGGACTGGGAAACCAGGGTGCCGTTGTTATTGATGATGATGTGTTACTTGCTGTAAATGCCGGCAGTAACAGTATTTCTTCTTTTAGAATTACGGGCAACGGGTTACATCTTAAGTCAACCGTTAGCAGTGGCGGCACCGGGCCGGTTAGTATTGCACAGCATGGCAACCTGGTATATGTGCTAAATGCCGGGGGAACCGGAAATATATCCGGCTTCTGGCTTGGAGAAAATAGTAAACTTACCCCAATACCCAATTCAACCAGGCCTTTAAGTTCATCTGCATCCGGTGCTGCACAAGTATCATTTGTAAGAAACGGAAATGTATTAGTCATAACCGAAAAGGCGACTAATAAAATCATTACTTACAGGGTCATGCCAACAGGCCGTCCCGGTGTAATGCATAGTATAACATCCGCCAGTCCCACACCGTTTGGTTTTGCACCCGGCCGTTTTGGTAATATTTATGTGTCTGAAGCAGTGGGCGGCGCTGAAAATGCCAGCAATGTGTCTTCTTACAAAATTAACTTTGACGGAAGCGTTGATCTTACCGAAGGCCCTGTACCAACCGGTCAGAGTGCAGCCTGCTGGGTAGTGCTTACAGACGATGGGAGACATATATACACCACAAACACAGCCAGCAATACTCTTTCATCTTATATGGTGCAACCCTATTCAGGTAATATCAACCTGCAGCAATCAGTTGCTGCTACATCCGGAATGGGGCCAATCGATGCTGCACTGACGGATAATTCTAAATACCTGTATGTACTGGATGCCGGTAGTCATACGATCTCCGCATTTGAAGTGGCAAATAATGGCAACTTATCTGTTATTCAAACGCTGACAGGGCTGCCAGTTGGTGCTAATGGTCTTGCCGCAAATTAATAAATTTATAAAAAGAGAAAATGAAAAACAGATTTTTAGCTCCGGCATTCTTTGTATTCACATTGCTTCTGGTTTCTGTAAAAGGTGTGGCACAGGAAAACAGGAAGGTGATAGCAGTGATCAATAAAGCAGCGTGGTGCCCGGTGTGCCAGGCCAATGGGGAAAAAATGATGAAGGAAGTAATACCCGTTTTTAATGAATCCAATGTTCAGTTTGTGATGAATGACCTGACCAGCGCTTCCACAAAAGCGGATTCTAAAATGAAACTGGTGGAAGCAAATGCTTATAAGGCTGTAAAGAAAGTATCGGCAACGGGTTTGCTCTTACTGGTGGATGCCGAAACTGGTGACCTGCTGGAAAAGATAAGTGTGGCAGAACCGGCAGAGAAACTGGTGAGTGCCATAAAAAAATCCAGTATGAAGGAAAAAATGTAAATGGTGTATGGTTAGTTATGGTTCCCCGGTATTTTCCCGGGGAACCTTTTCATTGAAAACAAAAAATTGATATATATGCTAAAATTGATTTCATCCTTTATGCTGGTACTCTTACTGGTATCCTGTAAAAAGAGTGCCCTGGAAAATAAAGACGAAACATTGCCTCAGGGAACAACAATTGTATCAGGTACATTTACCGGAAGTTCACATCCTGCCCGGGGTACAGCAAAAGTAACCCGGGATGCCGCTGGTAAAACTTTCCTGGTATTTGAAAACTTTAATACCGACAACGGACCGGATCTAAGGGTTTGGTTGTCTTCTTCTAATAATGCAACGACGTACCAGGAAGTGGGGGTACTGAAAGCTGTGTCAGGCAATTTTTCATATGAACTAAATGCTTCTGTTAATTATACTGTCAATAACAGGGTATTGATCTGGTGTGAAGATTTTTCTGTTTTATTCGGGTATGCAATTTTACAATAGTACTGTTGTGATGTAAATAGAGAACTACTTATTTCTTTGAAATAGCAGAATGACAGACCGTGAGTGAACTTTCACCAGGCCAATCGTTTTGTGATCATAGTAAAAGTAACAGGAACTATTTATTCTTGAACCGGGAGAATCCTGTACCTGCTTCCGGGAAGAGAGTAAGTTTTTGAGAAAAGGAAAGAGAGCTGATTGTCAGTAAAACAAATGCAGTAGTTAAGTTCTTTTTCATTGGAAGTTGTGTTAGTTCCAACGAAAGTTGCGGGTATGTTTTTCTACCGATGGTAAAGGAAGATTACAGGAATGTTAATTGTCATTCACAAACCTGCTCGTTTTTTTGAAAATGCCCCCGGTAAAATTTCGATAATAGAAAATACATACAGAAACTTTGCGGTTATTCCCGCTTCCTTATTTGCCCTTCTTCAATCCTTCTACATATTTTTTTACTTCTTCCGGATAATTACTGATATAGTGGGAGCGTACCATTGCCACAGCAGGCAGTTCTTTGTCCTTTAAATATAAAGTAAGTGTTCTGGATTGTTTGGATGGCATGTGGCAATCAATACAATTGTTGCTGATACTATTTAGTTGGCCTGCGGATAATCCTGCTATTGGCAAATGTTCCTTTTTATGACAGCCCTGGCATCGTTGTGAAAACACTTCAACCTTGCCTCTCTCATTTTCATGGGGGCTGTGGCAGGTGTTGCAGGTCATATTGCTCAGTTGAAAACATTTGCTGGCCCGCAGCAATCCAAACTGGTTGCCATGCACATCTGCGTTGTCGGTATTAACAGTTGCGGTGGTGAATGTGTCAGAAGAAAAATAATTGGCCAGGTCTTCTCCAGCCTTGTATTGGAAAGAAGGTGTTGTTTTCTTCAAGCTGCCATCATGACAAAGGCGGCACATATCCAGTTGCAACTGCCGGCTGAGCGCCGCTTGCTTTATAATATATTTTCCTGTTTTTTCTGCGGGATTTGCTGTTTGAAAGTCCACATGCTTTGCACCGGCACCGTGGCATTTTTCGCAGTCAACACCTAATACGAGGCTTTGCTTATCAAACTCTTCCTGTTTGATATCCGGTTCAGATAACAGCCCTGCATAGGTGGCATGACATTCCAGGCACCGGGTGGTGATGGGTTTATCAAACATTACTTTGTCAGAAGGAAATCCCGGGCTGTTGGCCCATTGGCCTGCTGCAGTAAAATAGGAGATGGGCATTTGAAACAATTTGTTACCCTGCCAGTACAAATAGGTTTGCCCTTTGGCGCCGGAGCCCGTTACCAGGCCAAAGCGAAAATCTTTTTTTTGTTCTCCTTTATAAAATACCGACTGGAACAGACCGCCGTCAGTACGATGCATTTTTATCAGCAGTAACTGGTTGTAGTTGAAAATATTCTTTCCTTCATCAAAACTTCCCAGGATCGTTTTTTCGGTTGCAGGTTGTGACGTAAGATAATGGGCGGTAGTAATA
>JBEBIF010000010.1:0-24977 GCA_040080515.1 Chitinophagaceae bacterium
ATATATCGAAAGACGACAGGGTCCGGCAGCCATAAAAGCGCAGGGCTTAGATGATGCTTTAGTTGACAGGGTATTGAAGCTGGTAAATGTGAACGAATACAAACGCAACCAGTTTTGTCCCATCATCCGCATTTCACCCAAGGCATTTGGTGTGGGGCGAAGAGTACCGATAGTGGGGAAATACCTGAGCTGACAGAAGACAAGCTGCTCCGTACAATAAATTAGTGATAATAGAAAAGGCGCCTGTTGAGGCGCCTTTTCTAAGTGATAGTATGATCAATGAATAAATGTAACCACCGCTGTTTGTGGTGATCCTCCTACAATTATGGATTGAGAAAGCACCAGTTGTGCTTCAGTCAGATTGACAAGAGTAAAGGTGCTGCTTCCACCAGCGAATAAGGTTGCCGAAATGAATAGCTGCGTTTCTCCGCCCTGAAAACTCCAGGTAAATGGGCTTGTTTGTGGGTCGGCGGCATTGCATTTAGTGAGTCCTTCGTTTAACGTACCAGTGCCGGCTGCTACAAACACCATAGTATTATCCTTTTGGCAAGCCTGTAGTAAGGCAGATACATCTGTGCCTCCGACAGTAGCAGCACTAAATTTCCAGCTGGCACTGCTGATTAATTCTGTTTTTGTTTTTGGAGGAACAGGAGCCGGGTCATCTTTACCACATCCCGAAAGGGCTAAAAGCGTAAAAGCAGTGATAACGGCCCAGAGAAGTCGTTGTTTTCGCATAATAGTTGGATTTTAAGCTAAAGTACTCATTCTTTTCGAAGTATAAAACGGTAAAATACCCTAAAATAGTATGGTATTTCGTGCCGTTTATAATAACGGCAAATTATTTGCTTAACGCAAGTTCGTATTTTGTGACTCTATAAATGATCCCCATGCTTAAAACCGCAGACGATATCCGGCAGCTAAATGAACGAATCGGCCAAGCCGGACAGTTTACCGACAAATTAAAAGAAGAAATAGGACATGTTATCGTTGGCCAGACCTATATGCTGGACAGGCTTATGATCGGCTTGCTCAGCAACGGGCATGTGCTGCTGGAAGGGGTGCCGGGGCTGGCCAAAACATTAGCGATAAAATCATTATCGCAGGCCATTCATGCCCGGTTCAGCCGGATACAATTTACACCCGACCTGTTGCCGGCGGATGTGATAGGAACCATGATCTACAACCAGCAACGTAATGAATTTATTGTACGCAAAGGGCCCATCTTCGCAAATTTTATACTCGCAGATGAAATAAACCGGGCCCCCGCCAAAGTGCAGAGTGCATTGCTGGAAGCCATGCAGGAAAGGCAGGTAACTATCGGCGACAGTACTTATAAACTGGATGACCCATTCCTGGTATTAGCTACACAAAACCCGTTGGAGCAGGAAGGCACTTATCCATTGCCCGAGGCACAGGTGGATCGCTTCATTATGAAAGTAATAGTGGATTATCCAAGAATGAATGAAGAGCAACTGATCCTCCGGCAGAATATACAGGGCAATTTTCCAACAGTAAAACAAGTCGTATCCATACAGGAAGTGACCAACGCCAAAGAATTGACCCGCCAGATATATATGGATGAAAAGATCGAGCAATATATTCTTGATATTGTATTTGCCACCCGCAAACCGGAAGAATATAAATTGGAAAAACTGAAACCCCTCATCTCTTATGGCGCCTCTCCGCGGGGAAGTATCAACCTGGGATTAGCTGCCAAGGCACAGGCCTTTTTAAATAAAAGAGGATTTGTGATCCCTGAAGATGTAAGAAGTATCTGCAAGGATGTATTACGGCATCGCATTGGGCTTACCTATGAAGCAGAAGCAGAAAATGTAAAAGTGGAAGATGTGATAGAAGATGTGATAAGACAGATCAATGTTCCTTAAATAATAACTGACAGATGATAATTATCAGCTACCCATCTATCAGTTATCATCTGTCAACTATCATCTAAAATAAATGCTAACAACGGCCGAAATACTAAAAAAAGTAAGGGAGCTTGAAATTAAAAGCAAAAAACTCACTACCGACCTGTTTACGGGAGAGTACCACAGTGCTTTTAAAGGAAAAGGGATGTCGTTCAAAGAAGTGCGGGAATATGCCGCCGGCGATGATATCCGGTTTATCGACTGGAATGTATCTGCCAGGTTTGGGCATACATTCAGTAAAGTTTTTGAGGAAGAAAGAGAGCTAACAGTGATGTTGCTGGTGGATATCAGCAACAGCTCCCTGTTTGGGACCACTCATGCCAGGAAAAGGGATATCATTACAGAAATTGGAGCAGTGCTTAGTTTTTCGGCCGTAAATAATGCTGATAAGATCGGTGTGATATTTTACAGTGATGTGATTGAAGCCTATATCCCTCCTAAAAAAGGGAAACAGCATGCCCTGTACATTGTCAGGGAGTTATTAAGTATGGAGCCAAAAGGAAAAGGGACAGCGGTAAACAAAGCGTTACGTTATTTCAATAATTCCACCAAGCAAAAAAGCATAGCATTCATACTCAGTGATTTTATTGACGCTAATTATGAAGATGCACTGCGTATTGCCGGAAAAAAGCATGATGTGATCGGGATAAAGCTGTATGATAAAATGGATATGCAATTGCCCGATGCCGGCTTGCTGCAAGTGACGGATTCAGAAAGCGGGCAAACCAAATGGGTGGACAGCAGCAATGCTTTTGTAAGGTATAGCTATGAACAGGAATTTTTCCGGGTGACTGCGTACAGCACACAGGCATTTAAAAAAGCAGGCTGCGACCTGCTACACGTTAAAACAGGGGAAGATTATGTAAAAGTGCTGCAACGATTCTTTCTCAGCCGCAACCGATGAGCCGCATGAATTTTTATAAATCCATACTTTTCCTCTTCTTTTTTGTTGTTGCGCAATTGACAATGGCACAAGGCGGCGCTACTATTCAATCCTCTGTTGATAAGAACAAAATACTTATCGGTCAGCCAATGAAGCTGACGGTGGAAGTAAAAATATCTCCCGACGCAATTATTCTATTCCCTTCTATTGATACGATAGATCATTTTGAAATATTGGGCGTTCCCATTATTGATACCCAAAGTGAAAACGGGGGAACAACAATTAAAGGTGTTTATACCATCACCAGTTTCGACTCCGGCCATTGGGTACTTCCTTCCTTTTCTCTTTCTGAAACGGTAAAAACAGATACGATCCCTGTTGATGTGCATTTTTCGCCATTTGATCCAAACCAGGAGTATCATGGTATCAAAGATGTGGTGGATGTAAAAGTGACCGAAAATAAAACTGAATGGTGGTGGTATGCTGCAGGAGGTGCACTGTTGCTGGCTGTAGTGATTTGGCTGGTGACAAGGAAAAAGCCCCGGACTGTTGCCGCTCCGGCGGTAAAGCCAGCCATAGATCCATACGAAGAAGCCATGCAGCAACTGGAACAATTAAATAAAGAAAAACCTGGTGCCAAGCAATATCATTCCAGGCTGTCAGATATTTTCCGGCTCTATGTTTTCAGAAAAAGGGGAATTCTCTCCCTGCAAAAGACAACGGATGACCTGGTGATACAACTAAAAGGACTTGGGCTGGATAAAGATCAATTTGATAAATTATCGCAGGCTTTACGGTTAAGTGATTTTGTAAAATTTGCAAAATATATCCCGGGTAACGAAGATGATAGTAATTCTTTTAATGAAATCAGAAATGCAATAGTGACCATCGAAAAAAAGGAGGCCAGGGCTCCCCTTTAGGGGCCGGGGATTTATGCTGTACGACTGGATAAAACATATGGACTTTGCTTACCCGTATTCATTCGGGTTGTTTGCCTTGCTGCCATTGCTCATTTGGTGGTATATAAAGAAGCAGGACAAACAACAGGCAACATTCACCGTATCATCTGCACATGCATTCAATGTTTCTTCCTGGAAGAACCAGTTTCGGCATTTGCCATTTATACTCCGGTTGCTGGCAATAAGCTGTTTGATAGTGACCCTTGCACGACCTCAAAAAAGAAATGACGAGCAACGGTCAGAAGGCGAAGGGATTGATATTGTACTTTGTATGGATGTAAGCGGTAGTATGGGTTCCCGGGATATTCTTCCCTCCCGAATGGAAGTGGCAAAAGAAGTGGCAGAAGAATTTGTACGCAGCAGACCGGTTGACAGAATAGGGTTAGTGATCTTCTCCGGAGAAAGTTTTACCCAATGCCCTGTTACCGGAGACAGAAATACATTGATCACACAGATACAATCACTGGAAAACCGAAAATACCTGAAAGATGGAACGGTGATCGGCGAAGGATTGGCCACTGCAGCAGACCGGTTGTCAAAGAGCACTTCCAAAAGCAAGGTCATTATTCTTATAACAGATGGCAAAGAAGATCCGCCGGACACAAGGTTGATTGATCCGCTTACCGCATTGGAAATTGCAAAGTCGCAGAAGGTGAAAGTGTATACAATTGGTATTGGAGCAATGCCATCCACTATAGTAGAAATAACCGGCAGTAAACCTCAACAAAAAAATGCCAGTATCGATTTTATAGATGAAGAACTGTTGCGAAGAATAGCCAATGAAACTGGCGGCCGGTTTTTCCGGGCAAGAGATAAGGATGCATTAAAGGATACTTACCGGCAGATCGATCAATTAGAAAAATCAAAGGTTGAGGTTACTTCCTTTACCCGGTCTGAAGAACGGTTCATACCATTCCTGCTTGCTGCACTGGCTTTTCTTTTCCTGGAAGCAACGCTACGGTTTACCCTGTTCAGAAGATTTCCCTGAAACAGATTTGTTATATCTTTCCTGCTGAGTGTTTAAAATCATATAACCTTACTTCTTCTACATGAAAGGAACGATCTACAAATCCACCGGCAGCTGGTACATAGTAAAAGATGAAGCGGGTAAATTCTGGAATGCCCGGATGAAGGGGGTGATGAAGCTGGATGATATCACCAGTACCAACCCGGTAGCTGTTGGAGATAGCATTGAAATGGAGATCGAGTCTGAAGAAAGCAATACCGCCATTATTGATGAGATACATGACCGGAATAACTATATCAACCGGCAATCACCCCGTCATAAGCACCAGCACCATATAGTAGCTGCCAATCTTGATCAGTCATTATTAGTGGCTACGTTGAAAGAGCCTAAAACCTCTCAGGGGTTCATCGATCGTTTTCTCGTGGCATCAGAAATGTATCATGTGCCTGCACTCATCGTTTTCAATAAATTGGATCTGTACAAAAGCAAGGAGCTGGAAAAATATGAGCAATGGAAAGCCATGTATGAAGTAGTTGGTTATAAAGTACTGCTGATAAGTGCGGTGCGGAATGAAGGTGTGAAGGAGGTGATAAAATTATTAAAGAATAAAACGACGCTGATCAGCGGCCATAGTGGCGTGGGTAAATCATCGTTGCTGAATGCCATCTTCCCGGAAATAAAATTAAAGACACAGGATGTCAGCGGTTGGAGTGGTAAGGGTCAGCATACCACCACCTTTGCGGAAATGTATGACTTACCACTGGGTGGCAGAATAATAGATACACCGGGCATGCGGGAATTTGGATTGGTGGATATTGAAAAACAGGAAGTATCCCATTATTTCCCAGAGATGCGGGACAGATTAAATAATTGTCAATTCAATAATTGCCTGCATTTTAATGAGCCGGGTTGTGCCATTAAAGAAGCAACAGCAAACGGGATCATACACGAAGACCGGTATGTGAGCTACATAAATATTATGGAAAGTATAGAAGAGAAAAGTTATTGATACGACGGTATCAAAAGCATTTGATATAAAACACTTTAGCCAGGCTGATACTTCAATTAAGCAATATTCCGCCGCTCTTCAGTAAACATTTTTCCTTCCAGTGCACCGGCCAGTTCCACTACTGCTTTATTGTCTTTGTTTAAAGCGTCACGGGTTTTGGTGGGAAAAATAGAAATACCATTGTAGATACTGTAATGAAGGGTCAGATTATGTCCCTTAAATCGGAAGTCCCAATCAATAGTATCGAAATCATCTTCTTTGTTGGAAAATTTGACATCAAAGTCCTGGCTAAGCACATTCGCAACTCTGTAGAATTGTTTTAATCCGCCATCATCTGAAATAATGGCTTCGGTGCAGCCGAGTGAGGTTCGTAGGGTGAGGCTCATAGTTAAGGTGTTTAATTAAATTCATAGACACAATAGTTTATGAATTCGCTGCATTCAACGCCATTAACTCTTAAATTTCTTAGCCTTTTTTGCCGATTTGGTGGCTTCGGGATCGCCGCTGAGTATTTTTTCGGCACCCACATTTTTTCCATTACTGGGACAGCCGGTTTTGCGCTTGAACATGCTGCTCAATTTACCACAGGAAGACAGCAGGATGGTGAGACTCAGCGCCAGGGTAAGAATTCTAAGGTTTTTCATTGATTACAGGTTACTTGTAGAACGAATTTAATAACAAATAATTGTTTTTTATATAGGAAAGTTACGAGTCATACGAGAGCTGCGGGCAACACTATGAATGTCAGTAACTAACTCGCAGCTTATAGCTATCAGCTCATGGCTTTTCCCTGAACCAATCCGCATACCGCACATAATTGTTGGCAATACGATTAATCTCTCCACTGATCAATGCCTCCGAAATATTCTTCACTTTTTTGGCAGGTACACCGGCATAAATGCTTCCCGATTCACAGATCGTATTCTCCAGCACTACCGCACCCGCTGCAATGATCGTATTACTGTGTACCACAGCATTATCCATCACTATAGCGCCCATGCCTATCAGTACATTATCATGAACCGTACAGCCATGTACTATCGCATTATGTCCAATCGAAACATTATTTCCGATGGTTGTCCCGTATTTCTGAAAAGTGCAATGAATACAGGCCCCATCCTGTACATTCACTTTATTCCCCATTTTAATAAAATTCACATCACCCCGTACCACGGTGTTGAACCAAAAACTGCAATCATCCCCGGCAATTACATTGCCAACAATAGTAGCATTAGGAGCCAGGAAACAGTTCTCACCAAACTGGGGATGTTTACCTTCTACAGGTAGTAGTAAAGCCATAGATAAATTATGAATTAGTAATTAAAAATTAATAATTGTTTTGCGGGAGCATCATTTCTTGCTGCTTGCCGTCAGACGGGTTCTATTCAGCAAATATGCTGAATCTTTGCGTTCTTTGTACAGTCATTGATAATCAATCAATGACCATATTCTTTATGAATCAACGGGAATTATTTCTCCGCCACCTGGCCCAAACCTCACCGGCACCGCTTGCACTGGAAATTGTAAAAGCAGATCGCTGCAACTTATATGATGCGGCCGGCAGGGAATATATTGACCTTATTGGCGGCATCAGTGTGGCCAATGTGGGGCATCGTCATCCCAAAGTAATAGCAGCCATTCAGCAGCAACTGGAAGCGTACCTGCACATTATGGTCTATGGCGAATTTATAGAAACACCGCAAGTACAATATGCCAAACTGCTGACTGACAATCTGCCCGAAACGCTTAACTCCGTGTATTTCACCAATTCAGGAGCTGAGGCTGTGGAAGGAGCTATGAAACTGGCAAAGCGGGTTACGGGAAGAACACAGATCGTTGCATTCAATCAATCTTATCATGGCAGCACACAAGGCGCACTGAGTGTTATTGGTGATGAGTATTGGAGAAATGCCTACCGCCCTCTTTTACCCGGTATACTGCATTTGGAATACAATTCATTTGAGTCACTGGTTGAAATAACGGAACAAACCGCCTGTGTGATAACAGAAACCGTGCAGGCCGAGGCTGGAATAATTTTTCCATCAAAAGAATGGATACAGGCTTTGCGGAAAAAATGTACAGCAACAGGAACCTTGCTGATCTTTGATGAGATACAAACCGGCTTTGGCCGTACGGGTACCCTTTGGGGTTTTCAGCATTTTGATAGCATTCCCGATATCTTGTTATTAGGTAAGGCATTAGGCGGTGGCATGCCGTTGGGTGCATTTATTGCCAGTAAGAAGTTGATGGATCTTTTTTCGGAAAACCCGGTGCTGGGCCATATCACCACTTTCGGAGGTCACCCGGTTTGCTGTGCGGCAGGAATGGCAGCAATGCGTGTATTGCTGGAGGAAGAATGGATGGGCCAGGTACAAAAGAAAGAGCAATTGATCCGGTCTTTATTGATACATCCTAAAATAAGGGCGGTTCGGTCTTTTGGTCTGTGGGCTGCAATAGAATTTGATTCTTTTGAGACGAATAAAAAGGTAATTGATGCCTGTATTTCTAACGGTATTCTGACGGACTGGTTCTTATTTGCCTCTCATTGCCTCCGCATATCTCCCCCGCTTATGATCAGCGAGGGACAAATAAGGACAAGCTGTGCCACTATCCTGTCTGCCTGTGAATAATTATTTGGAAAATGACTTTGATGAGAATTGTTTTTCCTTATCTTGAGATAGATTAATCAATTATAAACTAAAACTACAGCTATGAAGAAAGTACTTTTCCTTTTTACAATGGTTGCTTTTTTTGCCACCACATTTGCAAGCACTACGCCTGACGCTGGCAAAGACCCCATTCTTCACGCAGACAAAATGTTCTTCCCTGTTGGAAAAACAGGAAAAACAGTTTCACTGTTAGAGTTATCAAAGATCAGTGTAAAAGAATTGCAGGCACTCACTGGCCAAAAGATGAATTTCTTTGACAAAGCGAAATTCAGAATTGCTCAGAAAAAGCTCAGAGATAATATCAACAGTGATGGTACTATTAGCAACAAAAAAATTCAAAAGGCCCTTACTAAACAAAAGGGTGGTGAGACCGGTTTCCATTTTGGAGGTTTCGCTCTTGGCTTTTTCCTTGGAATCATTGGTGTTGTCATTGCTTATGTCATCAATGACGATTATAAGCGCAACCGGGTAAAATGGTCCTGGATCGGGTTTGGTATTGCCCTCGTATTGAACATTATCCTGATCGTTGCCGTATTTAATAGCGTTGACTAATACAAGTTCAGTATAAAATAAAAAGAGCCAAACTTAGTTTGGCTCTTTTTATTTGTGCACTATCGTCCTCATCATATTTGTTTAAAAAGAAAAGCTGCCAGCAAAGCACCGGCAATAGGTCCTGCCACTGGTATCCAGCTGTACCCCCAATCACTATCTCTTTTTCCGGCCACCGGCAAAATGAAATGTGCGATCCTTGGTCCCAGGTCTCTTGCAGGATTAATAGCATAACCGGTAGGGCCACCCAGCGAAAGGCCTATACCCAAAACCAATAAAGCAACAGGTAAAGCATCCAATGTACCTAATGATGCGGCAGCGGGAGACATAGACAGTGCGCCAAACACTAATACAAAAGTTCCAACGAACTCTGTTAAAAGATTATGACCAACACTTCTGATTGCGGGTGCATTACAAAATACGGCCAGCTTCAGGTCCTTATCCGTTGTCTCTATGAAATGCTGTTTATAAGACAGCCAGACAATGGTTGCTCCTGCAATAGCCCCGGCAAACTGACCGGTAATATACGGTAACACTAACTCAGCTTTCGTTTTTCCGAATGCGGCAGCTGCAAGTGTAAAAGCAGGGTTCACATGGCCACCGCCGCCAAAGCGCACCGAAGCATACACGCCAAGGAATACGGCCATCGCCCAGCCAAATGTAATAACGATCCAGCCACTGTTCTGGCCTTTGGTTTTATTTAAAACCACATTGGCCACTACTCCATTACCCATGATGATGAGTAAAGCAGTGCCAATAAATTCACCTAAAAATGGAGACATAAGCAATCTGTTTTAAGTGGGAAGATAATTGTTAGCTATTATATTAAAGTTATCGATTTGTTCATTTACCCATAGGTCATTCTTCCCTGTTTCCTCCGCCATTAGTTGTGCCACCAGCGGAGCTATTGAAATGGCAGCCCTGGCATCCAGCAGCAATTGCCGGGTTCTGCGGGATAAGAAGTCTTCCAACGTCATGCACATTTCTTTACTTGTTGCCAGTCTTATGAGTGTTCTTAATTCTTCGTTTGTTAAGGATATGGTAGTTGCTGAACTACCCTTTTCATCCTGGCCATCCAGCACCAGCTCTTTTGTGATACAGAGCCTTTCAGGTAAATTAGTATTTGCTATGGCAATATTTATAACATCTTCTGCCATCTTCCGGTAAGTCGTCCACTTACCCCCTGTCACCGTTATCATTCCCGATTCACCAATGGAGACCAGGTGATCTCTTGATAATGCTGCTGTTTTCTTGCTCTTTCCTTTTAGTAAAGGCCTCAAACCGGCAAACATACTTCTTACGTCACTGAGTTGCGGATCTTTGGTAAGGTACCGGCCTATATGCTGCAATATAAAATCAACTTCTTCCTGCAGTGGCACCGGTTCTTCCGAAATGATGGTTACAGGTGTATCTGTTGTTCCCAATACGATCTTATTGTGCCACGGTACAGCAAACAATACCCGGCCATCATCTGTCCGGGGAATCATGATGGCTGTATCACCGGGCAGAAATTCTTTATCAACCACTAAATGTATTCCCTGGCTGGGATTGATGATGGGTTCATGCTTGGCATCATCCATCCTCATGATAAAGTCTGTAAAAACACCAGTGGCATTAATGACCACTTTGCTTTTTATTTCATATTCCTTGCCGGTAAAATGGTCTTTTACCCAAACGCCACAAACCTTTTGTTGCAACTTCAACAACCCGGAGACTGGAAAATAATTCAACAGAATGGCACCATGATGTGCTGCAGTACGGGCAATGCTGATCGCCAGCCGGGCATCATCAAATTGTCCGTCGTGATATAAGACACCACCCTTCAGGTCTTCAGGATCAAGAGTGGGGACCAGTTGGAGTATTTCTTCTTTTGATAAAAATTGCGAGGGCCCCAATCCTAACTTTCCTGCCATCTTATCATATATCTTCAGCCCGATGCCATAAAATGGCTTTTCCCACCATTTATAATTTGGCACCACGAACTTTTGGTTGTGAACTATATGCGGTGCATTCTTTAGCAAGAGGCCTCTTTCTTTTAGCGCCTCCATTACCAGTTTGATATTTCCCTGCTGCAGGTAGCGTACGCCGCCATGCACCAGCTTAGTGCTGCGGGAAGAAGTGCCTTTGGCAAAATCATGTTGCTCAAACAGCACGGTCTTTAATCCTCTCGATGCCGCATCGAGTGCAGTACCCAACCCAGTGGCCCCGCCGCCAATGATACAAATATCAAATTCTCCCGCCTTGTCAAGCTGTTGTATAAAGAGGGAGCGGTTCATTGTACTATTAATTACTAATTAATAATTTCCGGATGCCCAGGCAATGCTTGCCTTCACCGCTCTTTGCCATCCGTTCACCAGTCCCTTTCTTTTGTCTTCATCCATTACCGGGGAAAATTCTTTGTCTATCTGCCATTGTTCCTGTATCTCGTTTACATTTTTCCAATAGCCCACAGCCAGGCCGGCCAGGTAAGCCGCACCCAATGCCGTTGTTTCCGTCACTTTTGGCCTTATTACTTTTGTATTCAGAATATCACTTTGAAATTGCATGAGCTGGTTGTTTACTGTAGCGCCGCCATCTACTCTCAGTTCTTTAATATGAATACCAGAATCTGCTTCCATAGCTTTCAGCACATCATAGGTTTGATAAGCAATGCTGTCTAATGCCGCCCGTGCAATATGTGCATTGCTGCTGCCTCTTGTTAACCCAAAAATGGTTCCTCTTGCATACTGGTTCCAGTGTGGAGCACCGAGGCCCGCAAATGCCGGAACTAAAAATACGCCCTCTGTATCGGGCACTTGTGCGGCTAATTTTTCCACTTCCGCAGAATTGCGGATGATCTTCAGCTCATCCCGCAGCCATTGTACCACTGCACCGGCAATGAATACACTTCCTTCCAGTGCATATTCAGTTTTGCCATCGATCTGCCAGGCAATAGTGGTGAGTAAATTATTATTAGATGTTATCGCTTTTTCCCCGGTGTTCATCAGCATAAAGCAACCGGTACCATACGTGTTCTTTACCATGCCGGGTTGAGTACACATTTGTCCGAATAATGCAGCCTGCTGATCACCGGCAATACCGGCAATGGGAATCCGGGAATCGGGAATGATATTCCCTGTCACACCATATATCTTACTGCTCGGTTTTACTTCCGGTAAAAGAGATGCCGGAATATCAAAGAGTTTCAACAGGTCTTCATCCCATTGAAGAGTATGAATATTGAACAGCATTGTCCGGGAGGCATTGGACACATCCGTTACATGCACATCACCATTGGTGAGTTTCCAGGTAAGCCAGGTATCAATGGTGCCAAAGGCCAGTTCGCCAACTGCTGCTTTTTGCCGGGCACCAGGCACATTGTCTAATATCCATTTTACCTTGGTGGCAGAAAAATAAGCGTCAATGATCAACCCCGTTTTTTGCTGTATAGACAGGGCATTACCTGTTTTTAATTCATCACAATACGCTGCTGTCCGTCTGTCCTGCCATACAATGGCATTATAAATGGGTTGCCCGGTGCTGCGTTCCCACACCACCGTTGTTTCCCGCTGGTTGGTAATACCGATCCCGGCCACCTGTCTCATATTGATATGGGCTTTGGCGACTGCTTCAGCCATAGTGCCAAATTGGGTGCTCCATATCTCATTAGCATCATGTTCCACCCATCCTGGTTGCGGAAAGATCTGTTTGAATTCTTTTTGGGCCACGCTGATGATATTACCCTGTTTATCAAACAGCATACTGCGGCTGCTGGTAGTGCCCTGGTCAAGGGCAAGGATGAAATGTGATGACATGCAATTGTATTTAGGAAAAGGAAGTTAGTGAAAAAGAGGGAAGAAAGACGGGAAGATGGTAAGTCAGAAAGTCGGGAAGACAGGAAGTCAGAAAGACGGGAAGATGGCAAGTCAGAAAGTCGAGAAGACAGGAAGTCAGAAAGACGGGAAGATGGTAAGTCAGATAGTCAGGAAGTCCGTGAGTCAGGAAGTTGATTTATGATTTCAGAATATTTCTTTCGGACTAATGGACTTCCTGACTTACCATCTTGCTGTCTTTCCAACTTGTATTAAAACGCTACTCTGAAACTTCCAAAGATGCCAAAGGTCTTATCACCTGTTTTGAGAAGGGTGGAAGGCAGTACTCGCCAGATGAAATCGATCCGGAATACCCGGAAGATATTATCAATGCCGGTACCCAATTCGAGATAGGTTTTACCATCCAGTGTTTGAAAAGTATGCCCCTTTTTAAAATTCAGGTTTTTGTTCTGGTCCGACAAGCTGCCCCATAAAGCTTTGGCGGTCCAGAATTGCCGGAAGCGAAGCTTTGGAAACATCCGGAAGATACCGTTGCCGATATTATGCTCAATATTGATGCCACCATATTTATCATGAATGAACTCCCAGCGGTTCATCATGTTGAATGCATACTTATTGTAATAATACAATTCATTGCCCGGAGCAATATCGAGCAATGTGTAAGGCAGGGTACCAAAAGTTTTGCCGCCATAGAGATTCAGTGAAATATTTCCAAATGGTGGTATTTTGATATTGTCAGAAATGCTGGCGCTTATTTTAAAATAACTGTAGCTGCTTTTTAACAAACCCGGGAAGCCTTTTGTGATATTGATCTCTGCAACCGGATAGATACTGCCAAGACTGGTACGGTAGAAATGATTCTCTATAAATCGTTCCAGCCAGGCAAAACGAAGGCGCAGCGATATTTCGAATGTGGTGAGAGGATTTCTGTTACTTACTGTTTTAAAAGAATCGATGGGCAGCAGGTTTCGAAGCGGAAGAGATGACTTGTGAATGACAGTAACCAGGTTGGACATCCACGGAAGCGTTTCATGAAAAAACTCCAGTCGCTTTTCATTCACCTTTATATTTTTTATCGGGATACCATTTTTGCGAACAGCCAGTGCAAATATATTGTCGGATGAGACCTCTCCATAATAGTTTTGACCAAAGTCAAGGTCGTTGATAAAAGAGGCATAGAAATAAGTTCTGGGATCTTTTTTTGGAAGGAAAAAAGCTTCGGCGAGGCCTTTTAATTTTCTGTCACCAAAGCCATAAGCGAGGTAGGTGTGCAGCTTTATCTTCCGGTTAAAATATTTATTGGTGCCAATATCAAACCGTACCCGGAAGCCTTCCCAGCCATTGGAGGTGATCCAGTTCATCCACGGACCTAATTGAAAATTGCCAACATCTTTGTAACCGGTGCCAATAAAAGCCATCGTTTTGGTGAACTTCTGAAATACCGGGGCATTCGTAAGTGTATCAATCATTTTGATGATGCCGCTTTCCGTTTTACTGAGAGGTTCATGCCGGGCGGCTGCCCAGTACGACCGGTCTTTTTCATCCGCTTTCGGCAGGGTGATGATCTCTTCCAGCAGCTTATTCTTATTCAGTTCTGTAATAACTGAAGTGTCATTGACAATAATATTTCTATATGTGGTGGTTTTCCGGCCAATGAAACCGGGCCGGTCCTTTCCGGCAGGGCTGATATCCACTACAAATTTATCTTTGGATAAGAACCAGGTGGAATCTGCCAGCATTTTATATTCCTGTATCAGGCTCAGGTTCTCAACAAAATTCACATTGGCTTCTTTTCCCAAACGCAAATTCATTTTTTGAATAGCGAAAGAGCCCAGCTGCACCCAGCAGTCACCTTCAAAGGTATCACCACCTTTTCGCCGTGGGGTGAATACAAGATGGAAGTAGCGGCTATTAGCGATCACCTGTGTGTCGATCACCCGGTAGTTGTAATAATAATCGCCGTTATCGCTGATGGGGCTTACAAACTGCTTATCGAATACAGGAATAAAGTTATTGTACACATTCACCACCTGGTCCATGCCACCAAGCATTTTCAGCACACTTTCATTTTTGACACCGTTAGTATTGGCTGCTTTTATGATCTCTCTTCTGCGGGTTGGTTTTTTCTGGTAGTAATAATCAGAAAGGGCTTCAGTAAGATAAGCTGGTAAATACCGGGCACCTTCTGAGGTGTCAATATTTTGATTGATCAGATCACTGATCGGTTTCAGTGGCTTGAATTTGGCAAATTTTTCAAAATTGATATTCTTCAGGTCCAGCTCCAGCTTGTTATACAACTCATAGGAGAAATTGTCGAAACGGTAGCGGTCATTCTCAGGTTTGTGCTCCACGATCTTGCGCCAGACGTACAGGCCTTTATTGATCTTTGTTTTTACCTGGACGCCTTCGTTAAAGGTGCCTCTTTCCATCAGGATGGTTATAGAAAAGGAATCCTTTTGTGAATTAAGGAAGAGGCGGAATGGCTGATAGCCCACACAAGTCACTTCCAGTGTATCAGATGGAAAATGCGAAAGATAAAAAGTAAAACGACCGGAGGAATCGGTAAGCTTACCTACCGTTGAATTTTTAAAGCTTATAGAGGCAAAAGGGATGGTTTCCTCGCTATGCGAATCTTTTACGGTGCCACTGATAATCTTTTGCTGCGCAACTGCCGGAAGGGCAGCAGCGAGAAATAAAGAAAGGATAAGGAAGAGAGTGTAGAGTTTATTCCAATGCATTCCGGGTAAAATTACTAAGACCTGCCGGAATTTGAACTGTTAAATTGATGTAAACCCGGGGTCGGACCATAAAAATGAATTTGGATAAGTGAAAAGGGAATATTTACTTTGTACTACAAAGTGCTTTTTTATGGAAGAACAAAACCAAACCGGCAGCAGCTTACAGGATATAAAAGATATCCGTCGCATTATGGAGCGGAGCAGCCGCTTTATTTCATTGAGCGGACTTAGTGGCATTGCAGCAGGCGTCTGTGCATTGATCGGTGCCTGGCTGGGTTATAAAATGCTGGATACCTATTATGGCAGTTATAACAGCCAGGGATTTTTCTCAGGTGATGAGTTTAGCCGGTTGAAAATAAAAATGGCGGCGCTTGCTGCTGGAATTTTTGTTGTGGCCTTTGTATCTTCCTTTTATCTTACCTGGCGAAAAGCAAAGAAACACGGACTTCCTGTTTGGGACCACACTTCTAAAAGGCTGGCTTGGAATATGATCGTGCCGCTGGCAGCCGGGGGAGCGTTCATCTTAGGCATGCTGCGCTATGATGCCTGGATATTTGTAGCTCCTGCCTCCTTATTATTTTACGGATTGGCCCTGGTAAATGCCAGCAAATACACCTTATCTGATATTCGTTATTTAGGATACTGCGAGATCGTACTGGGACTTGTCAACATGCTGTATCCCGGTTATGGATTATGGTTTTGGGCTTTTGGGTTTGGCATATTGCATATTGTGTACGGAGCCATCATGTGGGTGAAGTATGAGAAATGAAGCAGCCGGTTTAATAGTTTAAAAGTTTAACGTTGAAGAATCCGATAACAGGTTTAAATAAAGTATTTGAAAGCCGCATTCGCCTGGGGGTGATGAGTATTTTAATTGTGAATGAAGAAATAAACTTTAATGACCTGAAGCAAATGCTGGAAGTTACCGATGGAAACCTGGCCACGCATCTTCAGAACCTGGAAGAGAATGGATTTATTAAAGTGTATAAAGGGTTTATTGGAAAAAAAACAAACACTACGTATATGATCACCAAAGCAGGAGAAAAAGCATTTACTGATCATATCACGGCATTGGAAAATATGATCAAAGGAGTGAAATAATTTTTTTTATCAATCCACTTTGAAATACAAAGTACTTTTTAAAATGACCGCAATAAAGAAAAATATCAAGGCCTGGCTCATCTTTTTTATGGTGACGCTTTTCCTGAGTGGATTAACTGCTATCCCGGTGGAAGCGGAACTTGAATTTCTGTGCCGGATATTTCCTACCGGTACTTCTTTGGGTAACTGGCTGTACAAAACATACCTCGCTTTTCATGATACCAACCAGCAATATCCTTTTCTTTCTTACGGTTACGATTGGCTGGCGTTTGCTCATTTTGTACTGGCACTGCTTTTTATCGGTCCGCTGAAAGACCCGGTAAAAAATAAATGGGTCATTGAGTTTGGGATGATGGCCTGTGTCTTGATCATTCCCTTTGCGCTGATTGCTGGTCATTACCGCGGCATCCCGTTTTGGTGGCGGTTGGTGGATTGTTCCTTTGGGATAATCGGCCTGCTGCCATTGGGGATAGTGCTTAAGAAAATAAATCAATTAGAATCAATCAACATTAATACTGACTAAAAATGGAAACAACGTTACAGGAAACCGTGAAGACGGCCTGGCAAAAAAGTAAATGGATCATCAAAGGATGTATCATCGGTTTTCTCGCCCTGCTGATGATGATACCAATGCTGTATGTAAAGAACCTGGTCTTTGAACGGGAAGAACGGCAGAAGGAAGCAGCCCGGGAAATAAGCAGCAAATGGGCCGGCAAACAAAATATAATTGGTCCCGTAATTGGTATCCCATTCTGGCAAACACAGGACGGTGATACCACAGCACGAAAAACTGTCAGAAAGAATATCGCTTATTTCCTGCCGGATAAGTTGAACATTACTGCCACTGTTAATCCAAAGGAAAAACACCGCGGTATTTTTAAAGTGATGTTATATGATACAAAGGCCACTATCAGTGGTTCGTTTGTAAAGCCGGCATTTGACAAACTGAATATTCCTGCTGATAAAGTGATCTGGAACGAAGCCTTTGTAATGATGAACATTGCTGATAACAAAGGACTGAATGATCAGCTGACCCTGAACTGGAAAGACAGTATCATTGAATTGTCGCCGCAGACCGGCTCCTCCAGCGAAGGAATGACTGCGCCATTACCTGCAAGTACAGCAGAAGATTTCAATACTATCAATTTTACCACCACCCTTGATCTCAATGGTTCAGAGCAATTGTTTTTTACACCCGTAGGTAAATTAACTACGGTAAATATTGAATCTGCATGGAAGCATCCCAGTTTTTCTGGCAGCATGCTGCCACAAACATCAGATGTAAGCGATAGTGGTTTTAAGGCCTCCTGGAAAAGTATGTCGCACAAGCGCAGCTTTCCGCAGCAATGGATCGGCACTGCTTACAGCCTGGATAATTATTTTCCACCGACACCTGTGGAGAATTCGGCCCGGTTCGACGGAAGCATCCGGGTAACAGAAGTATCGGGACCTTCAAGTGTTACAATTGCTTCATCTGCTTTTGGAGTGGACCTGTTCATACCGGTAAATGGTTACCAGAAAACACTGCGCACCATCAAGTATGCCTTATTATGCATACTGCTCACTTTTGCTGCTTTCTTTTTAATAGAAACAGCACATAAGAAATCAGTGCATCCGTTTCAGTACGGACTCGTTGGCCTGGCACTCATACTTTTTTACACATTACTGCTTTCTTTTTCCGAATACACCGGATTTAATACCGCCTATATGATCGCTTCACTGGCAACTATCGGGCTGATCGCCTGGTTTGTAAAAGGTGTTTTACAATCAAGCCGGGCCACATCAGTTCTATCTGTTGTGCTGGTGCTGATCTATGCTTATGTTTTCAGCCTGCTGCAATTACAGGATTATTCATTATTACTCGGCAGCATCGGTCTGTTTCTTACGCTGGCAGTGGTAATGTATTTTTCTAAAAAACTGCAATGGTAATTATGAAAAAGTATTTAAAGAAAGGGAGAACAGCCATCCTGGTCTTACTAACGCATAAGATCGCATTGCCATTGCTGAAAGTAGTGCGGCGCCCAAATGCCTTTACTTACAGCAGGGAAGAACTAAAGGAATTTCCGGCAGGTACTTTGGGCAATGATCTGTATTTGTTCCTGGAACAAAGAAAACTGCCTTTTCTGAAACATTATGCCCGTCATGATCTGAAGCATGTGTTGCTGAACTACGATACGACGGATGAAGGTGAAGCCTGCCTGCAAAGTTTTATGCTGGGAAATGGAAGGGTGTCGTTTCCGGTTTTGGCTACCGTAACCTATGCATTCATTACCATGCCGGAATACTGGGGAAAGATGCGGTCCGCATACCGGCAAGGGAAAAAATGCACTTCATTTCATGGATGGAACTGGAATGAATTGCTGGTGGAGCAAACAACAGAATTGAGACATAAAATCTTCATTGAGTAAAACTGAACTTATGAAACAAGTATGGTTTAAAAAGAGCCAACCCTTTTCCCTGCACGAACGGGGTAAAAGTTTTGGGTATGCCTTCAACGGGATAAAAGCTTTTTTCCGGACTGAACATAATGCATTGCTGCACCTGCTGGCAACAATTGTTGTTGTTATCCTTGCAGTTGTATTTCCTGTTACAACCACAGAAGCGGCAGTATTGGCATTGTCTGTTGGCTTTGTATGGGCGGCGGAATTATTTAACACGGCCATTGAAAAAATAATGGATTTCATTTCTGTTGAAAAGCAGCCACAAATAAAGTATATCAAAGACCTGTCGGCTGCTGCCGTGCTGGTAACTGCTGTAGCTGCTGCTGCCGCAGGGCTTATTGTTTTCATTCCTAAAATATTTTTATGATCCGGCTTAAGTCTTTTCAGCCAGCTGTATTCTCTGTTGCCGCCACTATTCATGAATGGCTGCTGCTCTCTTCCTGTTTCAGTTGTTTCCTGTTGCTGATACGAATGATAGTGACGGGCAGTATAGAATATATTTTTCTACCCTGGAATTTGTTCCTCGCCTTTGTTCCATACTGGATCACCCGGTGGATGATACGGAATGTATCTATTATTGAAAACAAACTAAAGTTATTTGCAGCGGTGGCCTGTTGGCTGCTTTTTATTCCCAACTCTTTTTATATTATAACAGACCTGTTTCACCTTATTCATGTGCGGTCGGCACCTAAGTGGTTTGATCTGCTGCTCATTTTCTCTTTTGCCTGGAACGGTATTATTTGCGGAATCATCTCCTTGCAAAGAGTGGAGCTGGCGCTTACAACGCTGAAACGGAAAAGTTTTTCCATTGTTATGGTCTTTGCTGTAATGTGGCTTTGTGCGTTTGGAATTTATATTGGCCGCTTTTTACGGTTCAACAGCTGGGATGTGATCACTGACCCTTTTTCTTTGTCGAAGGAGATATTGGATATGGTGATACATCCATTTGAGTATGGCTATGCCTGGGGGATGACGCTTTGCTATGCAGCATTCATGACCTTGCTGTACTTCACTATCCGAAAACTAAGCGAGTCGTTTAGTATGGGAAAATAAAAACCCTCCGTGTACAGGAGGGTTTTACCGATATATTTTTTGTTATTTAAAAATCCAATCCTAATGCAAAATACCACACCGGCTTGCCTTTAAAGAACACATTCATTTCCCATGCCGCATCTACCCGCACAAAATAACCCAGCAATGTACTGCGGGCACCAAATCCATAACCACCTGCAAAAGGTCCAATGCCGCCCGCTTTTACTTTTACAGCCACCGGGTTGCCGGGCAATGAATACACTACATTGGGTCGTTCTATTTTATCATATGCACCATTCCAGGCTGTACCCAGGTCAAAAAATTGAACTATCTGGAAATTTCTGAGGAACGCATTATTAATGGGTTTATTAAATAGGGAAGCAAAGACCGGGACCCTTACTTCACTGTTTATTACCACGGCATTATTACCATTGGCAACATTCTGGGGGAAGCCCCTCATATTAACAGCCAGTGATTGATAGGTATAAGTATTGTCCGGATCAGGAGTATTGGCATTATTGAATTTCGGCTTCAGCCAGTTGTCCACACCACCGAGATAATAAATTACTTTTTGGCTGCCCCAGGAAAAATCTCCGGCCGCACGGGTGGCCCAGATGATATTACGATAAACAGGTAAATAATGGCGGGCATCAAAGCCAACGTTAAAGATAAACCTGCCCTCAGTACTTCTTACCTTGTCAAATTGGGTAAACCAGTCAGCAAAGAATTTATACCGTAATCCGTTCCAGATGTTTTGTGCAGGATTGCTGGTGTTATCAAAAACATACTCCACACTCAACTGGCCGTATGTATTTTTGAAATCCGGCACTTTTAAGGCATTAATATCTTCTGAGCTAATAACCGTTCTGTCAAACCTTGGCCCTACAGAAGCCCGCAGGCTGCGTACCTTATCAAACGGGTAACGCAGGTTAATTAAATAATAGTTTTGGAATATTTTTCCGCTGTTTTGAAAGAGGTTTGTTCCGTCGGTATAAGTAACTAATGCACTTCCTTTGCTCCGGTAATAGGTAGCACCAAGATCAAGACGCTTCCGCTGATTTAAAAAGGAGAACACCACATCATAATCCCTCAGGTTAGGGTCTATCCGGAAACCACCTACAAACTTCAGGTCTTCCATCAGGTCAGACGTACCCATGCGGATAAGCCCGTTAAATGGATTATTGTTAGAAAGATTGATCGGTCCGGCGCCGCCGGCATAGGGTTGAAATTTATTCTGAACCAGTACGGTATTATTAAAACCGGTTACTACATAATCCGTAAAGAATTTAGGCGGCCGGTATTCATATACTTTGGCCTTTTTTAAGATAGGTTCTTTTACATTTTCTTCCGGTTGTCCGGCAGCGGCAGTTTTGGTACTGTCTGTTTTTTCGTTTTCAAAGCCGGTATTAAAAAAATCCGTTTGTTTTTTTGTAAGGGTATCTGTTTTGGGCTGGTACACCGATTCTTTACGGGCGGCTTTCTTCTCTTCTTCAATTACCTTGCGGATGTATTCTGTTGGCCGTGCCGTTATATTACGGCGGCGAAGGTTGTTTTCATCCACTTTCAGGCGGTACAACAATTTTATATCACCCAGTTTGATCACCTCACTTACCTGCTGGTTATCGCCGGCAGTTCTTGTTTCCAGCATACTGCTCTGGTAGTTGGTCAGCGGAAACACATAGGAGGAGTCATTGGTAATGGATACAAAGCCAATGGAATCAATATCTGTCTTGTTCCATTCCTTCAGCAGGCTGTCCACATCTTTTTTAGGCGGATTGCGCAGCACCTCATCACCAATGAACACCAGCGTATCCAAACCCGCCCTTTCTGTACGGAAGAAACCAGCATACCGGTTGTTCACCCCATTCTCATCACTTACAAAGGTGAAGTGTGAGGTATTGTATTGCGAAGGGAAACGGGCATTGCCCATTTTCAGATCGGTCAGTTTTGATATTTGTTTGAACTCCGATTTATTCCAGTTGTCCACCATGAAGATATTGAAGTGTTTGCCGGGCAGAGAATCATCGCTGCTGGCTGCCTCGGCAGAAGGGCGGTTGCTGGAATACAGGATACCTGTCTTATTGGGAAAGGCAACAAAGGAAGGGTCCAGATCGTCGTAAACATCATTTGTTACCTGGTCAAAACTTTGTTTATCTATTTTGTAAACATAAATATCGGTTTGCCCGCTTCTCACACCGCTGAACAAAAGTGTGTTGTTATCGAGCATATATTTCATGTCCTGTATCTGGTCAAATTTGTCTATCTCCTGTTTCCAGAGCTTCACCCGGTTTACCAGGTCATACACAAAAAACATCGTTTTGCCCTTTTCATTATACAAAACAGCCAGCCGGGTGCCCTTTCCATCCCATGCCAGTAAAGGATAGTTTGGATGCTTATCATCCTCTCTTGTACGTACACCTTGTTTTAATAATATCTTCCTATCCACAAAATTTTCCATCAGCACTACCTGGTAGCGGCCCTGCTTGAATTCTACAAGTGCATAGGTAAAGCTGCGGGGCTGCGGATTTGCATTAAAACGGAAATAATCTTTTTTGCCGATCTCTTCTGTTACAGAAAGCTGTCCACGGGGCGTATTACGGCGACCTCTCACGTCTTTAAAATATTGCTGCTGCACATCTATCATAAAATCCTGCAGCAGTTTTTTAAATTTCTTCTTTGCTATTTTATTGGAGGCATTATTAAGGTTGCGATAGATACGGGCCAGGTAAAGGAAATATGTGGTTTTGCTTTTACCATATTTATCAGCAATATATTTCCAGAAGGATTGCCCGGCCAGCAAGGGCTTATCAAAAGCAAACTGGTAAAAATTATTATACTCACCGGCCAGCATCACTCCCCGCAGGTCATCATCCAGGGAAGGGCTCCAGTTTTCGGCAGCATAAGCAATGTAGCCATCGGTAAGCCATTTCGGCAGATCAAGCAATGCCTGGTTGGCGGCAAATTCACCCAGGTCATCACCAAACAATAAATTATCCACCAGCACTTTGGCAATGCCCTGGCGGATCTGGCGGCGCAGGTTATCATGATTGCCATCGAAATAAACGATCATTTTATTATTGACCAGTTTGGTCACCCCACCCGTATTTTGCCAGTCGATACCGATACCGATATTCGACTGCTGCATTTCATCATAATTGTTATATACAACGATGTTGATGCGGCGCTGGAGGCCATATTCCACAAACTCTTCAATAGAGGGAAGCTCCAGTTCAGCCACCTGGGCCACATATTTCCCCAGTCCCAGCCCATCCTGGCTGAAATAGCTGTTAAAATTCTCTGTCTGGTAATATTTCCACTTGAATTTCTGGTACTGTACACGGTTCTTTCCAAATTCTACAGTGTTTACTTGTGCCGCAGTTTCCAATGAGAGGAAAATGGTAAGGCAAGACATCAGGCTTAATACTTTCTTCATAAATCAATTTGCGAGGCGAAGCCGAAGCAATCTCCCCGGTATTTTTAGTCCATTTACTATACGAGGCGAAGCCGAAGCAATCTCCCCGGTTTTTTTTAGTCCATTGCTATACGAGGCAAAGCAGGAGCAATCTCCTCAATAGCGTTTAAATCGGGTTTTTTTATAATTAGGCAGCCAGCCGTGGTGTTTCATTTTGGCTTTCTATGCAATTTAAAGGCATAGAAACTTAGTACATATGCTCTTCCGGTTTGGCCCACACACTTTTCGTATCAAACATATTCTGTTGAAGCCAGACCTGTATCTTTATCTCCCCAAAATCCGGGAAAATCAACTAAATCATAGTTCTGAATTAAAAGTACGAAAAAACAATCCATGTTAGCTGTTAAGTCATTCACTTTTAGCCCCGTTCAGGAGAATACCTATGTTTTGTACAACGAAAAAGGGCAGTGCTGCATTATAGATCCGGGCTGTTATTTCCCCGAAGAGAGGGACGAATTAAAAACGGGTATAGAGGAGACAGGGCTCACCCCCGTATTGCTGCTTAATACGCATTGTCATTTAGACCATGTTTTTGGCAACAAATTCGTTCATGATACCTGGAACTTACCCTTGCACCTTCACGAAAAAGAAAAACCGGTGCTGGATTTTGCCCCCCAATCCGGACTAATGTGGCAACTGCCTTTCGACAACTACGACGGCCCTTTGGTTTATTTAAAAGCAGGAAATACTATAAAAGTAGGCGATGATGAACTGGAGATCCGGTTCACTCCGGGCCACTCACCCGGCAGTGTGGCTTTTTATCATCAGGCGGGCGGCTTTGTCATCGGCGGTGATGTGTTGTTCAATGGCAGCGTGGGCCGCACCGATCTGCCCGGCGGAAGCATGGATACCTTAATTAACAGCATCCAAACGCAGTTCTTTACTCTGCCCGATGAAACGAAAGTGTATTCCGGTCATGGCCCTGTAACAACCGTAGGATTTGAAAAAATGAACAACCCGTATGTTGGTTCCGCCAGGCGGTAAAGCTCAAAAGCCAAAAGCAACTGAAAGACCCGGAAGAATATAATTGTTTCCCCTGTCATCCAAAAAATAGCCGTAATTACCATCACCAAAGAAAACTCCCAGCGACAATTTATATTGAAGAGAATGTTTATCGCTGATCGGAGAATGCCCGCCTATGCTCAATTCACCACCTGTGGAAAGACCGGAATTGGGGTCTTTTTCGGAACCAGACAGCAGCTTCCGTTGCGTGTACAGAATACCAACTCCTCCGCTTAAGAATAATCCGAATGGTCTATCCCGGCCGCCTGCAAACAGGTATCCATTCACCAGGAACTGGTATTGGCTGGCGCTGATATCACTTTTGTATCCTTCATCCTGCCCGATAATATCATTCCGGTGCGGAAGAAAAAATTTTGCCTTCAGGCTCAGGGCGCCTGTATGGCCGGTATGTACC